>JBIKNH010000030.1:0-27737 GCA_044358815.1 Pseudanabaenaceae cyanobacterium
ATGCTAATCATTTTCGTGATAATGCCATCACATTTACCTAATTCAATGCCAAACCGCACCGCAGTCATGAAGTCCGTAAATGTCGCTGCATATTCTGCCCAAGGATAAGCCGGAGCTAGGGGAATCTCTAAACTGGTAATAATGCCATTGACCCCATAGGCGTGATTAATCTGAGAAACAGCTTCATAACCCCGTAGCTCGATAATTTGCGGTTCCGGTTCCAGAGTCACCAGCCGCGCCGCCCGTAAATTACCCCGATCCGCCAACTGCCCATAGAGCAGCGAGCCAATGCCCCCACTACCCCCAGCAATAAAACCACCAATGGTGGCACTGCGCACCGTTGAAGGAACCATGCGAGTCTCCCAACCAATGGTTTGGGCTTTTTGGTCGATGGTGGCGATTTTGGTCCCCGCTGCCACCCGTGCCAATCCAGGCTTGACCCATTCAATCCCTTGATAACGGGACATATCCAACACCACGCCCCCAGCCAAGGGGACACATTGTCCATAGTTGCCTGTACCACTGCCGCGCACCGTGAGGGGCACTCGTTCCGCCACACAAACCCGCGCCACTTGGATTACCCCTGCTTCATCGGTGGGGCGCACCACTAAATCCGCCACCTTACCTGATAGCTGATCCGCAAGGACAGGACTAAACCGAAAATAATCTTCAGAAAGTTTCGCGACTTGGGATAGGTCATGGATTACCTCCAACCCATTAAATCGGGGCGCTAGTTTCTGGGCTAATTCTGTCCACTGTGACATTTGCGTTTGACCCAATTAATTGGTTACTGATTAGTTATTGACTAGTACTGACGAATTAACTTTGATTAACGATGACTAATAGACTCCGACAAATAATCTGCCGCCGCCTGCACCCCCGCAATTGCTCGCTGGTAATCAAGACGCATCGGACCCAACACACCCACCACACCGACCGGATAATGATCGCAAGTATAGGGACTAGAAATAAATGTGCAATTTTGAATTGGCTCTAGGGGAATTTCATTGCCGATTTGCACACTTACCTGATAATTAGTAGCAAGATTACTCACAAGACTAGGGGCGGCTGGGGGATCTACCAATTTACCAGTGAGATTGCCGCTGAGATGACCGCCAAGATTACCATTAAGATTATTTTGCAGCGATGGGCTATGGAGCGGTGGCATGACGGCTAATAAATCATTATGTCCATTTTCTAGTAAATGCATCACCATTTGCAACTGGGATAAATTACTAAATTCTGGTTGCCGTAATAATTCCGTTAAACCACTGATGAATAGTTCGCCAAAATTCACGGGTACTGATAAATGCATTAGTTTAGTCAGAACCTGTTGCAGGAGATCGCTATAGCGGCGAAATTCCCGATCTAACTCATCCCACTGTAAATTTTCATTAACTTCAGACCAGCGCCGTTCCCGTAGATGTCCATTCAAAAAGTTATTTAAAATGCCTAGCTCTGCATCCAATACATCAGCATCGACGGTGGCAGTGATGGTATCCGGTAGTTCCACCAAGACCGAAGCGGTTTGATAGGCTTCATTGACGGCGATCGCCATAATTTTTTGCCCTTCGACTCGCATCAGTTGCAAATGCCGCAACCGAGTCATCTGTAAATTAGGAGCAGTGACCATCGCCACACAGCCGCTAATAGTAGCCAAGATCTGCGCCACTTCCCGCAAGAGCATTTCCAATTGCCGCTGTCCCAGGACACCTCCGCCTAAATTGCCGCCATTGGAGTTAAAACCATTACTAGTGAAATTATTGCTACTAAAGCTATTAGCACTGAAGGCACTGGCACTAGCAGCACCATACTGGGTCGGATCAATTAGCTCATCGACATAAACCCGATAGCCAGAATTAGACGGCACGCGCCCCGCTGAAGTATGGGGCTGATAGAGCAGTCCAGACCGGTCCAACGTCTGCATCACATGGCGGATCGTAGCGGCGCTAATATCAAACCCATACTCTGTAGTAAGTACCTTGGAACCCACAGGCTCCGCCGTCATAATGTAGTGATTAACCGTTGCCCATAGCACTTTTTGCTCTCTGGGACTCTTCGCTATTTGAGGAGGGGCAAACTTCATAGGGACTCTATAGTGACAATTAGGGCGTGGCAGTTAGGGCAGTTAGGGCAAAATAATTTTAATTTAGGGCGAAATAATGGCGCATCAAGAGTTGGCTTCTATGGTCAATAGTTTAACAAATGTCAGTCAAAAGTCTCGGTTCCCCTAGGCTGACCCCTCGCTGATCCGTAATGAGTTGATCCGTAATGGTGTGATTTTCTGTCCAATATAGATAATTCAAATAAAAATACAGCTTCGACTTCGCTCAGCTAGCTTACATAGAGGGCTGAGCGAAATCGAAGCCGCCTTTACAAATCATTTTAAACAACTATAATCAAACCAAAAAAGCGCCGATCCATTATGGAAATCAGCGCTCTTCAAGGTTTTAGATTGAGTTTTAGATTTAGATTTTAGATTGAGTCTTCAGATTGCTTGGGAGATTTCTTTCTAGAGCCTAACTCTAGTCATTACGCTTGAAAGAATCTAGCCAATTACGCAACTGCTCACCTGCAATATCTTTGCCACCAAAACCAAAGGCTAGGGCAATGGCAACGGCGATCGCCCCCACCAACAAGCCAAAGGCAAGATCCACAATATTACTGGCAATACCCATTTGCTTCAGTGCCATAGCAGTGATCAGCGCAATAATCGAAATCCGTGCCGTGTGACCAAGGATACGAGCTTGACGACCACCACCGCTAGAGATCAACTTATAGGCAAAGTTAGCCAAATACAAACCAATGGCAAAAACCACCACACCGCTGAAGATCTGACTACTAACTTGCAAAATACCCACCACAATCCGAGTTAACGCCGGAATTTGCAGGATGTCTGTCGCCGCACTAACCGCCACCAGCATGATGCTAATCAGTGCCAAAATACCAACGATTTGCGAAGGAGTTTGCTTCGTGATAGCACTGCCCGCTGCTTGATCGGCTTCAGGGGTATTACTGTCCGTAGGCTCAGCCACAATAGACTCAAAGCCCAACCATTTCAGGACATTATCAAACCCTAAACCAGTCAAAACACTAGTCACAATATCCCGTAAGAATTGCCCCACCAGGTAAGACACAATGACAATTAGCACCGCTGAGGAGATCTGGGGTAAATAACTCAACACCCGATCCAACATCATCGTTGCGGGACGCGAGATTGCAGCAACTTCCAAAGCTTCAAGGGATGCGATCACCGTAGGGATCAAAATCAAGGCATAAACTGCCGTGCCCACCACTTGGGAAAGTGCATAAGTCTTGTCTGAATTAGATTGTTTGGTCCATTGTGCCAAGAGGCGATCGACACCGCTCGCTGCCAAAAAGCTGCTAACAATTTTGCGCACCACATTAGCAACCAACCAGCCCACACCGCCAATCAAGACAGCTTTGATAATTTTGGGTAAAGCACTCAAAATCTGGTTGATCAGGTTTTGCAGAGGTTGCAACGCTTGGCTGAGTCCCAAAGATTCCAAAATCATTGGCAAGAACAACAACCACACAAACCAATACACCGCTGAGCTTAGGGTGTCGCTTAGGGAAATATTGTCATTGTCTGTGGTAACAGGGGCAGACACATCTCCCGACTCATCAGTACTGGTTTCAGTAACCTGTTCGCCCAATTTTTCATCAATTTTGGCAGCTTTGAGAGACTTGCTCAACAAAGTCTGACTGACGGATGCCAAAAGCCATGCCACAGCCGCCAATGAAGCTGCTGCACCAAACTTCGGTACAAAGCCAGTGATTTGATCCAACAGACTATTCAGAGGCTTAGTCACCGCTTCCAATTTCAGGAACTGGAAGAACGTCAACAAAGTGAATAGGAACAACAACCAGAAGACTAAGGAACCAACCCATTTTTCCACTGGCAGATTCATACCGCCCCTGCCGCCAGTGAGCAACTGGGATACGCGCTTGTCTAAGCCAGTTTTAGCCAGAATGCCTGACACGGCACGACTCACAAGGACCGAGATAAACCAGCCGCCCACCAGAATGGCAATAGCAATGGCAAACTGCACCACAAAACCATCGGGTCTTAATAAGTCCTCAATGGCAAAGGGTTTTCCGGCAGTTGGTGCTACCACTGGTGAAGCTTGAGCAAGCAACCATTGCCCATCTATAAAATGCGAAATATTATGCATACAAACGTTTCTTCCTTCATGGAACAGAATAATTCCATGGTTATTTTAAAGGCATTAGTTATCGGGGTATTTTATCCGATCAGTGCGTAGAATCATCACCAATAGCCAAATACACGGAAAATTTAGCACGCTTAAGCGTCTGTTAAATTATTTGTTAAATTAACTTTAGTTACTAACTTGTAATCAGAAATACTGATCAATGCCGATTTAAATTTGCACCATAAAAGTGGCAATTAAAACCGCATTAATAATGTTTATTACAAAATTAGTTGCAGAAAATACCTAAATTTACCTAAATTTTAGATAAAACAGTGCTTGGACTTAGGTTTTAATCCCTAAAACTTCAAAATTGCAACTTTAATTAAAACTTTATTAACACAGTGTTGATATGCCAAATCCCTACAGTAAATCTTTACAGTAAATCCCTGATCAACTGCGCTGTAATGGGAGCCATGAGTAAGCCATTGCGATAATGCCCCATTGCCAGCAAAATGTGCGGTTCTTCCGGTAAAACACCTAAAATTGGGGATCTTGCATTGGCGGGGCGCGGGCGGTATCCGGTCCAAGCACTCAAGACCTCAGCCTCGGCTAACCAAGGGGAAAATTCCTGAGCTTGCTCTAACAACCACTGCCATCGGTCAGGACTTCGTGAATTAGATGACAATTTAAAGTCCGACAAATCTGGGTCAACATCAAACTCAATGGTTGCCCCCAGCCAATATTCATTAGGGGCAAAGTCAGGGTGATGTAATGGCACTAAGTTAAAATCCGTGCCATCTGCCATGACCATGTGAATCACTTGTCCCACTGCCGAACTATTTGAGTCAGGATTATTCAGAGAAAAATCTAAGGCTGGTAACCGAATCCGTAAACCATGCCCCCCCACTGGTTTTAACAAATTTTTACCTAACAATTCCTCTAGACCTAACGCATCTGTCTGCTCTGTCTGCAACGCCGCCAAACCATCCGCTGTCCCCCCACGACGACGGGCTAGGAAATTTCCTAGTAATTCATTGCAACCCATCCCCGCTGTGAGGACGATTTTCTGATTCGGTTGCGCGGCACTCCCATCTAAACTGCCATCCAAAACTGCCTGTAAGTCTTTGATCGATGTACCCCAGTGGAATTTTGCCCCATAATACTTTGCTCCTGCCACCAAAGCCTGCACCAAATGCCCTGGATGCACCGCCCGATCAGCGGGACTATAGACCCCATAGGCTCCACGCCATCGTCCTGGTAACTCCTGCAACTGCGCCCAGTCCCACACCGCCAAAGGAAAACCCTGTTCCTGACGAATGGCAGCTAAACTCAATGCTTTAGATTGATCCCCTTGGGCATACACACCCACAATTCCAGCACGGTTATATAAAATTTCCGCTCCGGTCAAGACTTCTAGCTCCCTAATCAAACTGTCATAACGGGCTAGACTCGCCAAACGCAAATTTACCAAATCTCCCTTAGCCTTACTGCTACATACGCCCATTAATAAACCTAGAGCGGCTCCAGTGGCTCCGGTAGCTGGTTCGGGCTGAGCTTCCCACACGGTAACTGATACCCCAGTTTTTGCCAGTTCATAGGCAATCATCGCGCCAATAATGCCACAGCCAATAATTGCCACCCCTTCTGTTTTACCAGCAGTGGCGGGGGTAAATAAATTTTTTGCAGTGAAAGGAATCGGCAGATCAACTTGCATAGATTTCTAAAAAACCACCCCCACCTGATGCATCTTTTACTAAAGCAGTCAGGCGAGGGCAGCAATCAATTAAATAAATTAACCAAATACATCAATCAAACTAACGGGAACCACGCCGCCGCCGCGAAGCTAAGGGTGATGTGGCAATTGGTTCTTCGATCACTGGTGGGGTTTGGTTCGATAGAAGCGGAGGCTCTACAGAGGTAGGTTCTGGGACAGCAGGCTCCAGCTTAGGCAAAGACCAACTGTTACCATTGACAACCTTGGGGGTCAGAATCTCTTGGCTCAAAACCTGTACTGACTCTGGCACTGGATTTTCCACCTCATCAGAGGCTGGTTCCTGCTCCACCGGTGTGACAGCTTGAGTTACCTCACTGGCATTATTCAGAGATAAATACTCAAAAATACCAGGAGTCATTGCCTCAGGGGGAATCCGATCATTACCGAGACTGCCATCATTCAGACTAGAAGCGATCGCCGGAATTGCCGCCGCTAAATCCGTTGTGCCAGACTTACCAAAACCACTTTCATCGGGATTGCTGAGGATTACAGCACCACCGACTGAACCACTAGACGAACTACCAGAGAGACTATCCTCAGAATCATTACCTGACCGCAGCGCTGCCAAAACCGCCCCAGGAGGCAACACTGGGGGCACACCAGGCAATGTGACCGTCACAATCGTATTGCGGGGGTCTTTGCCAGTAACATCAGTCAGGACCAGCGGCGAAACCCCCATCAGAGCATAGATTTCCTGCTGCTCTGCGGTCATTTCCACCACCACCACTTCCGGCGGCTCATTATTTTTTTGCCGTTCCCGTTTGGTGGGACGTTCTGGAGTGCTATCTACTTCAGGCTTCGGAGCAACACTTGCGCCACTGTTATTTATGGTGTTACTTGCGGTAGCTGTATTGCCATTGGTACTGTTGCCACTGACCACAGGAGCCGCAACGGTAAACCCACTACCAAACCCACTGGAACTAATGCCATTACTACCATTAACCCCGTGGGAATTACCCTTAGTTACGAGATCACGGTTTTCGGTCCGGGATGCCGCCCCATAGTTGTTAGTAGGAGTATTTGCTGGATAACTGGCAGGAAAAGCCGCAGGGGTATAACTACTGGTAGGCTCAGGGACCGGAGCAACCTCCCGCACCGTTTCCCGAGGCGCACTGCTGCTCTCCCGACCACGGACCTCCTGATTAACCGCTGCGGTGGGCTTGTCAGTGTCCCGTCCGGTTTCCCGCACCGAGCGCCGCCGTCCCCGCCGTGAACTACGCTCTTGGTAATTGGGATGATTGACCAAATTCGGCTCTAGACCACCGCTGAGATCCGAGTCTTCCATGTCCTCGTCAACGGTCAGATCTAATTCATGGGACAAACGGGTTTCCCAAATGCGGGGGGAACTGTCCACTAACTGGGTTGTGGTTTCACCAGGTAAATGCACCAAGTGCCCTAAGCCACCGCAACTAGTACAGGGACGACCAAATAATTCATAGACGCTTTGCCCTTGGCGTTTGCGGGTCAGTTCCACCAAACCCAACTCCGTCAACTGCGCAATCTGAGGGCGAGACTTGTCGGACCGCAATGCCTTATTGAAATTTTCCAGCAATTGCAACTGATCACGGCGCGACTCCATATCAATGAAGTCCACCACAATCACCCCAGCTAAATTCCGGAGCCGAATCTGCCGCGCAATTTCTGTGGCTGCCTCGCAATTGGTCCATAACACCGTTTCGCGGGAAGTTTGGGACCTAGTGAACGAGCCAGAGTTGACATCAATTACCGTCAGCGCTTCCGTGGGCTGAATAATAATATAGCCACCACTGGGTAAATCTACCCGAGGCTTTAAAGCTTCACGGATCGCCGCATTAACACGGAAATATTCCAAGATCGGCGTGCGTTCGCGGTGGTGATCCAGCAGCAGACTAGGGGAAATCTTGCCATCACCCCAAGTCAACAAAGCCTGTTTCACTCGTCGTAAACCATCATTAGTATCGGTGACAATGCGATTCACTTCACTGGTGTAGAGGTCCCGCAGCACCCGTTGGATAAAGTCCCGCTCCCGATCCAACAAACTGGCGTGGCGGGTCGTACCAGCATCCTGTTGAATGCTTTCCCACTGCCGCTGTAAATTGTCCAAATCTTCAATGATTTGGTCCTCAGACATCCCCTCTGCTTCGGTGCGTACCAAAACCCCCATACCCGAAGGTTTGACTAAAATCGCCAGTGCCCGCAGTCGGTTGCGCTCTGCCTCACTGCGAATCCGTCGGGATAAATTGACCCCCTTCCCAAAGGGCAACAACACCACATACCGACCTGGTAAAGAGATATTTCCGGTAAGTCGGGGTCCTTTATTCCCTGTAGGCTCCTTCATCACCTGGACTAAAACCCGCTGCTGTGGCACTAATAACTCACCAATGGAGTTAGCAGTGCGGCGCATTTTTAACGGACCCAAATCACTGATGTGAATAAAACCATTACGATCACCATCCCCAATATTGACAAAAGCTGCATCAATACTGGTTAAAACATTTTCAACTACACCTAAGTAAACATCACCAACCTGATAGTTACCAGTAGCAACGACCAATTCTTCAATATGATCTTCACTGAATACAGCAGCAATCCGGTGCTGTTCCGCAATAATAATTTGTTTGGGCATTCAAATTCCTCAAAACTCCTGCATGCCTGAAGGTTAAGTGGGGCAATTAGCCAAGAAAATGGCATCTAAGAAAATGGGTCAAAGTGCAGTTGGAACTTACGTAGCAAGCCTTCTCATGCCATGATCACGCGGACTACCGCTGATCGTCTTGCTCATAATGTTAGGTATATAGCTTTATAGTTGGGGCAGCAAAGGGGCAGGACAGGGATGAATGCAACGCCAATTGATCCCACGGTGCGACTGCTTGATCGTAAGCGCCCAATTATTTCTAGTAGTTCCAGACATTATCTGTTGCATCACACAGTAACGAGACGATGAAGCTATAACCCCAGTAATAGTATGTAATGCCACACCATTAGTTGGTCAGCGTTATCCATGAATTAAGCAAAATGCATTAAGCAAAGTGGCTACGGTCAAACCCTGCAACAAACTAATCTTTTGACCCAAGGGTAAGGCTTGCTGGGGGCACAATAGGGAGGTTTGACTCGCAATATTGACCGATCTTGAGCAGACCTTACGCCAGTGGGTGCTGATTAGCAGACGTTTTCTTAGCGGTATAGACTTCTCAAAGACTGGAATTGCTTGGGGCGACTCTGCATCCCACAAACAAGACTCTTAAAGGGAAAAGCGTAAATTTTTTCACTAGCTTCTTCAAATAACTGCTTTAGTGGACTAATTTTAGCTAGGAAGTTTCAGCTAAATATCAGTCTACTAAGTGTAGCTAACCAATTAACTAGTAAGCAAGAAAGCAAAACAGGTGCGCTTTGATTGGGCGACCTGCGGATTTTTTTGGCTTGTAGTATCAGCCTCGGTGATATTATAGCCTATGGTTGCAGATTGCTAAGGCAATTGGATTTAATTTTTCCCGTCTGACTAATAACCTGAATAGATCCCTAACCTAAATCCCTAGACACCTTGCAGTCCTCCAGGGAAATCCCCTATGACGTTTCTGGATTTTCTTGTTTCTGAGGTCGTTTTTCAGGTCATTGCTAAGTTTTCATTAAAGTACCCTGTCACCGATCTTTAGATGTGAATTTCAATCCGGTGCGGGACTGACTCCTCTTGTTTGTTACAATTTTTCCACTGGTTTATTAGTTTTTATTGCATTTTGTTTAGAGGGTAGATTTCTGAGTACTACATCGCAGCAGGCTGTTACTAGGGTGGTGCTGGTGCGCCATGGTGAGACTAATTCCAATACTTTGGGGATTGTCCAAGGGCGCGGTTCCCTCGATAACCCAGAAAAACAATCATATCTGACCGAAAAAGGGCAAAAGCAAGCGGCGGCGGCAGGTCAGGCTTTAGCGGATCTGCCATTGCAAGCGGTGTATGTCAGCCCCCTGGAACGAGCTAAGCACACAGCACGGTTGATCTTAGGGGCAAGGAGTGAATCGCCTACCCCTGTGTTACACCCGAATTTACTAGAAATTAATCTGACTCCTTGGGATGGGATTCAGTTTGATGATATTGCGGTGCAGTTTCCGGAGCAATATCAAAACTGGCAAAATGCTCCAGAAAAATTGTTTGTCGGTGATCGGTATCCGGTACTGGAACTATTTGCCCAAGCCGAAGCTTTCTGGTCAGAAATTTTGCCGAAACACCAAGGGCAGACGGTTTTAGTGGTCGCCCATAGTGGGATTAACCGCTGTTTGTTAGCGACGGCGATGGGAATTGCCCCCCATCAGTACCACCAGTTACAGCAGGCAAATTGCGGCATCAGTGTCTTGAATTTCACTGGTACAACCCTGGCGGATGGGGTACAAATGGAGTCGATCAATCTGACTAGTCACCTGGCGGAAATATCTGGCTCGGTGTTGCCCAGTAAGCGCAAACCTAATCAAGGACCAAGGTTGCTGTTGGTGCGTCACGGTGAAACGGAATGGAATCGGCAGAAGCGGTTTCAAGGGCAAATCGATGTGCCCCTCAATCCCCAAGGTGAAGCCCAAGCCGCCAAAGCTGGAGCATTTTTAGCCAGTGTGACGATCGATCGGGCGTTTAGTAGTCCGATGTTGCGCCCCAAAGACACGGCTCTGGCGATTTTATCCCATCATAGTGATATTGAAATTCAGTACTATGATGATTTAAAAGAGATTTCCCACGGCTTATGGGAAGGCAAATATGAGCCAGAAATTCGGCAAGATTTCCCTGGTGAGCTGGAAAAGTGGCAAGCCCATCCAGAAACGGTGCAAATGCCCGAAGGCGAGAATTTACAGCAGGTTTGGGATCGGGTGGCGGTAACTTGGCAAGAGATTGTCGAGTCTGTTCCTGCGGGAGAAACTGCCCTAGTCGTTGCCCATGACGCGGTGAATAAAGCGATTTTGTGTCTGTTGTTTGGTTTGGGTCCTGATAAATTCTGGACTTTCAAGCAAGGTAATGGTGCAGTTAGTGTGATTGACTATCCTCGCGGTGCTGATCAGCCGCCAGTGTTGCAGTCAATGAATATCACCACCCATTTGGCTAGTGGAGTCTTGGACAAAACTGCTGCTGGGGCGTTGTAGGTTCGTCAGAGTTCATTAGAGCCAAATTACCTATCACCTTGGGGAGCATTTTGTTAGTTTTACAAGTGTTCCTCAAGGTGATACCGTGAAGTATGGGCTAGTCTAATGTGGCTTAGCCTAGTTTTTTGGCTAGATTTGCCAAGATTTGCCCAAAAGCTATCTAAATCTATCTAAAATCACTAAATTACACCAGTTCTGTCGGGGATCAGCCGTCAGAGGTAACGGGGAAAGTGTGGTGCAAATCCACCGCTGTCCCGCAACTGTAAACGATTTAGCTGCAAATTCAGCCGCAACCATAGGCGATCTTTGCCCTAAATCTAAGTCAGGATGCCCGCTGGTGTTGTTGAAATACCATCAATTTCTGCGAGGTACAGAAAAATCGTGTCATATTCTCCGAGTGTTGCTCCGGTCGTTGGACTAGGGGGCATTGTTTTGTCGGCTTTAACTGGCTTGGTAACGGTTGTTCCGGTGGCTCAGGCTCAAACTACACCGCAGGTTAGCCCACTAACAAGTCCACAGTCTAGTCCCGCAGTTCCCGATGTTGACCCCATTGACCTGACGGTAACGGAACGGATTTTACGTCAGCCAGTGTATGCCCCTTCCCGTGGTGAGGCGACCGTTGGTGATGCCACCCGCCCCGTCTATGTGATTAACCGCGCTCAAATTGAAGCCCAAGGTTTTCGCAGTGTCAAAGAAGCTTTACGTTATGTGCCAGGGATTTTGGGAGAAGGAACCGCTGGCGGACAGTTAGGCGCTAACAGTTCCCAAATTATCCGAGGTGCAGCGACGGCGCAGGTGTTGATCCTCCTTGACGGTAAACCCATGAATGATTCGGGGCGTTTTGGTGGGTTCGATCTGTCCCAATTTGGTGTGGACAATGTGGAACGGATTGAAGTTCTCCCTGGTGGCGCTTCGAGTCTCTATGGTTCCGATGCCGTCGGTGGTGTGATTAATATCGTTACCCGTGCCCTTGGGGAGCGTCCAGGTTCTGAATTGCGTTTGGCAGTGGGTAGTTTCGGTTTGAATGAACAGGCGATTCGTACCAGTGGTAAAGAAGGGAATCTATCTTGGACAGCGGGTTACAGTCGCATTCAATCGGCGAATACTTTTCCGTTTACGATTGATTCCATTGGTTTATCCAGCACTCGTAACAATGCCGATGTTACCTACAACAATGTAGATGTAAAACTAGCTGCGAAGTTAGGGAATCGCGATACCCTCACGTTTGATGCCCAATCTTTAAATCGGGATTTAGGTGTACCTGGTGGCGTGCCTATTCCTGGGACTTCCGGTGCATTCAATAGTTTAAATCCAGTATCTCGCCAGAGTACTCAAGATTGGCTCCTGGGGTTGACTTGGCAGAGTCGGCTCGGTCAAGGAAATGATTCTGATTTAATGGCGCGGGTATTCGCGAATTTTTCCACTCAGTTGAACAATAATCCAAGCGCTTTCGGCAGTCGGGACAATCAGCAGAGTAATTCCCTTGGCTTGCAATTGCAGCATAATTGGCAATTTGCGGCAAATCAGAAGGTTACCTATGGGTTTGATTATCGTAATACCAGCGCTCGTAATGAAACTTTCGATTACAGCACCAGCACAAGCACCACCAACTACGATAATTCCATTGGTCAAGGGGCGATATTTGCGCGGTATGAGATTCAACCTATCCAAGCGCTGACGATTCATGGTGCTTTGCGTCAAGACTTCAGTAGTTTAGTGAATGGTTCCTATACTTCCCCTTCAGCGGGAGTGCGTTGGGCGGTGACGGATGCCACTGCTTTAAGAGCCAACTATGCGAATAGTTTCCGTGCGCCAATTATTAGCGATTTGTCAGGTTTTAAGGCTTTTAATATCGTGGGAAATCCCAATCTAAAACCAGAACGGGGCAGTAGTTTCGATGTGGGTATAGACCAGAAACTATGGGATTTCGGACTGTTCCGGTTTACCTATTTCTCTAATACAATTACGGATTTGATTAACTTCAAATTCGGTAGTCCTAGCACATTTGAGAATATTGGCGAAGTCCGTTCCACTGGATTTGAAACCACCCTCAATGTGAACCTGTGGCAAAATGTCTCTGCTTTTGCGAACTATACCCTCAATGATCCGCGCATCACCAGCAATGCCAATACCACCAATATCGGGAAGGAACTACCTTTCCGAGGTGCAGATACATTCAATTTAGGTTTAGCCTACGAATTGCCCAGCGGTCTTTATGGTGCAGCAATTTTACGGAATGTCAGCTCGTTCTTCGTTGATACCGCGAATAAAGAATCTTTAGCAGGTTATACCGCCATTGATTTGAAGTTCCGTTTACCAATGGATAAAAACATTACCCTCACTGCCGGAATCGACAACTTGTTCGACGTACAATCCCAGCAATATCCAGGGTTCCCAGGAGTGGGGCGTAGTTTCCGAGTGGGTTTTAATGCCAAGTTCTAGGGACTAACCTAACTTAGGGTAATTCGTAGGGTAATTGGCAGGGTGGCATGGGGCTAAATTCAGGGCTGGTCAATTTCCCTCAGGAATTTCCCGTAAGATAAACCCAGCCCCCATACCACCAATTTAGTTTGTCCGACTCAGTTTGTCTGACTCAGTTTCTTATCTCTTAAACTTTCAGGAGTGATTATGCATTCACGGTTATTTCCCCAGCGGTTAGCCACCACTTGCGCCAATACTTTAACCAATCTGCTTTGGCAAGATAAGGCAGTGATTCGGTCTTGGTCTGAGGCAACCACACACCTTGCCTACAGTCGCTTTTGGTTCGCTTTCGTGGTGGGAATTGGTGCCCTGAGTAATGTAGCTCAAGCCTGTGCATTGCCTTTTGTGTGTTTGGCAGTCCTGACCGGAGCAACTTTACCTCGGCGGCGGGCTATTGTAGCTGCAACTTTGGTTTGGGGTGTCAATCAAGCCTGTGGCTATGGTTTGTTTAACTATCCCCGCACTTGGGATTCCTATCTGTGGGGCGTGGCAATTTTGGCTAGTACCCTTGCTGCGACTTGGCTGGTTAGCTTGAGACCGCTGTATGCCCAAGCTCAGTCTGACCGCGCCTATGGTCAACAGAGTTTAAACTTCGTCATGGGGTTTGGCGTATTTTATGGGTTGCTTTATTTGGTAGGAATGGCGTTGCAGTGCGAACCCATGACGCTGAAATTCTATGGGGAATTTTTATTACAGAATGCCATCTGGATCGTCGCCGCCCTGACCGTCCATAGCGTCCTCACCCAAGAAAATATGCGTAACTCATAATTTATGACCTATGACTTCTGATTCGTAATTTTTAATAGCTCTTTACAGCTCTAAAACAGCCCAAGGATTGAGGATTCAGGGCTGTTTTTTTTATGGAGTTTTGTGGGGATTTTATGGGATTTGTATGGAATTTGTCCATCCAACATTAATGAAATCTAACAGAATATTTGCAAAAATACTAAAAAAACCCTAAATCTAGCATAATCAATACCCAATAAGTGATATAAGCAGATACTGTCGTCTCCGTGTGCCAAGGCAATATGCCCAAAGTTCTCGTTTCAGATCCTATCGATCAAGTTGGTATTGATATCCTTTCTCAAGTTGCAACCGTTGATGTAAAGACTGGGCTGCCCCAAGATGAACTTATCGCCATTATCCCTGAGTACGATGCGATCATGATTCGTTCTGGCACACGCCTAACGAAAGAAATCATCGAAGCTGGGAAGAACCTGAAGATTATCGGTCGTGCTGGGGTGGGTGTCGATAACGTGGATGTGCCCACCGCGACCCGCCAAGGTATTGTGGTGGTTAATTCCCCAGAAGGTAACACCATCGCTGCTGCTGAACATACTTTGGCAATGATGATGTCCCTGTCTCGGTTTATTCCTGCGGCTAATGCTTCCCTGAAAGCTGGCAAGTGGGATCGCAAAAGCTATACCGGTGTTGAAGTTTATAAAAAGACCTTGGGCGTGTTGGGCTTAGGTAAAATCGGTTCCCATGTGGCGACGGTGGCTAAGTCTATGGGGATGAAGCTCTTGGCTTATGATCCCTTCCTTACCGCTGAAAGAGCCGAACAACTAGGGGCTTCTTTGGTAGAGCTAGAAGTGCTGTTGCGTGAGTCAGACTACATCACCCTGCACATGCCCAAAACCAAAGACACTTACCACCTGCTCAATGCGGAACGGTTTGCCATCATGAAGGATGGAGTTAGAATCGTCAACTGCGCTCGCGGTGGCATCATCGACGAAAAAGCTTTGGTTGATGCTCTCAACAGTGGCAAGGTTGCTGGGGCTGCCATTGACGTGTTTGAAAATGAACCCCTCGAAGCTGATTCTCCTTTGCGGGCGGTGGGATCGCAGTTGATCGTGACCCCTCACCTTGGGGCTTCCACCGAAGAGGCTCAGGCGAATGTGGCGATCGATGTAGCCGAACAAATCCGCGATGTGTTGTTAGGTTTACCTGCTCGCGCTGCGGTGAATATCCCTGGTTTGCGCCCCGACGTATGGCAAAAGCTCAAGCCCTATCTGCAACTAGCAGAAGTATTGGGTAATTTGGTGGGTCAGTTGGCTGGTGGTCGTGTGGATCACCTTGATATTCGCTTGCAAGGGGAAGTGGCTTCCAGTGATAGCCAGCCCGTTGTAGTTGCCGCCCTCAAAGGTTTGCTCACACCAGCTTTGCGGGAACGGGTTAACTTCGTTAATGCCAACATCGAAGCTAAAGAGCGCGGCATTCGGGTCACAGAAACCCGCGACGCTACGGTAGAAGATTACACTGGCTCGGTGCATTTGACCGCCCACGGTAGCCACGGTGAGCAGTCCATCACTGGTGCGTTATTGGGACGGACCGAAATGCGGATCACCAGTATCAACGGGTTCCCGATTAACGTGGCTCCTAGTAACTACATGTTGCTGACACTACACCGCGATATGCCTGGCATCATCGGGCGCATCGGCTCCCTATTGGGTAATTTCAATGTGAATATTGCCAGTATGCAGGTGGGTCGTCGGATGGTGCGTGGTGAGGCGGTGATGGTGCTGAACATTGATGATCCTTTACCCGCTGACCTGATGGAAGAAATCACTGCCATCGCTGGGGTGAATGATGCCTATGTGGTGAGCCTCTAGGTCATCTCTAGATAGTCTCTAGATAATCTCTGGGGCTATCCAGTGAAAGCAAACCGTAAAAACACAAAAAACGCATAAATAACACAAGCAGATTCAGTCATGGGCGAAAGTTTCAGTAATTCCAGCGATTATCAAAGCAGTTTGCAGGATGCCACTGGGGTCATTGCCCATGATTACGGTGCTTGGTTGCAAGAGAGAAATAACCAACAAAATAACCAAAAAGCCAGCCAGCAACCCAACCAGCCCATTAGCCAAAACCTATCTAATTTAGGACTAGGTGGACTGGAATTTGGCGGCGGTAAATTGCCCCATTGCATTGTTTTTCCCGAAACCACTACCCAACTAGCCGCTGTGATGTCCCATTGTGCGGCGCAAGGGTGGCGGGTTTTGCCCTGTGGTAATGGCACAAAGTTAGATTGGGGTGGGGTGGTGCATCATTGTGATGTTTTGATCAGTACCGCCCGATTGAATCAAATTGTGGAGCATTGCGTCGGTGACTTGACCGTGACGGCGGCGGCAGGGGTGCGTTTTGCCGACTTACAACAGACTTTAGGTAAAGCAGGGCAATTTTGGGCAGTTGATCCTGTATATGGCACAGAGGCGACCATTGGCGGGATTCTTGCCACCGCTGACACCAATGCTTTACGACAAAGGTTCAACAGTGTGCGGGACATGGTTTTGGGGATCGAGTTTGTCCGTGCCGATGGCGCAATTAGTCATGGGGGCGGTCGCGTCGTCAAAAACGTAGCTGGTTACGACTTGATGAAATTACTCACGGGGTCCTACGGCACACTGGGGATCATCACCCAAGCAACCCTGCGGTTATATCCGGTTTTGGGTTCTGCGAAAACTCTCTTAATAACCGGAAAGTGGCAAAATCTAGCGGAACTGCGGCGATTGGTGGCTCGGTCTGGTTTAAGTCCAGTGGTGACGGCTCTGGTAAATAGTCAGATATTGGCTCTTTGGCAAGGCTCTGGTTTTGACCACTCTGCTGCACTAGCGGGAATACCATCAGGAATGTCATCGGGAATGGTAGTGCAGTTTGCCGGATTAGCTACCAGTGTGACCCAGCAACAGGAACAGTTAGCCGCACTAGCCAAGGCGCAGGATTTAACCGCTGTGCCCTTGGACTATGACGATCAAGCCAGTTTGACAGAGTACTTACATCAGGTGATTTGGCAGCCGGATCAGAGCGCCGATAGTGCGTCTCATGGTATTTGGTGCAAAGTGGGGATGTTGCCGGAGCAAATTGGTCTGGTGATGCAACAATGGGAAACTTTATTTGGTCGTGACGGTTATCGCGCTCTAGTTAATAGTGGTAGTGGGTTGGGGACTTTGTATATTCAAGGGGATTTTGTGGCAAACCAGGATTTAGCCACCATGGCTAAATTGCTACTACAGGCAAGGGCACAAACTACCGCCGCTGAAGGATTTTTAACTATTTTGCGTGCTCCCATCGCCTGTAAGCAAGGGGTGGAACCTTGGGGCTATGGTGACACTATGGCAATGATGCGCCAAATTCGTCAGAAGTTTGATCCTCAGGGTTTATTGAGCTATGGCAGGTTATTTGCCGAAACCAAGGCTTAACTTGAAAGGCTTAGCATGAAGATTTAGGATCATAGAAAGCCGATCAAAAAATACTTGAAAATCACTCAAAAGTTGTAATTAATCCCTGTTTTCCAGCTTTCGATCCAGAATTGGGCGCATTCAGCCCGAATTAGGCAAATTAACCATCTATTTAGGCTATCTAGGACAAGATACAAAATGACAGAATCCTCTTTACTCCCTAGCGTTCTGAGTGTGGAATGGTTAGCTGCCCACCACCAAGAGGTTGTCATTATCGATTGTCGTTTTGCTTTGGGGGATGTGATTTTAGGGCGTAAACAATATGAAGCTGCCCATATTCCAGGGGCGTTTTATCTGGATTTGAATCAAGATTTATCTAGCAATTTGTCCCCCGAAGGTCGTCCGCTTCAGAGTCATGGGGGACGGCATCCGCTACCTGAAACTGGGCGATTGGTAAAGAGATTTAGCGAATTAGGGATCGTTCGGAATCAAACCAATGTGGTGATTTATGACGATTCGCGTTTAGGTTTTGCGGCGCGGTTATGGTGGTTATTGCGCTATTACGGTCATGAAAAGGTGGCTGTTTTGGATGGAGGCTGGCGTGCTTGGCAGGAGGCAGGTTTACCCACATCACAGGAAGTTCCGCAACCAGTAACATCGAGTCAGTTTGAGCCAGACATTCGCAACCATTGGGTGGTAGATCGGGCGGTGGTGGAGGCTCGATTGGCTTCGGGGGCGGTGGTTTCAGGGGAATCGGTTTTAGTTGACTCACGGGAGCCAGAGCGTTATCGCGGTGAAGTGGAACCCATTGATCCCGTCGCCGGTAGAATCATTGGCGCAGTGAATTACCCTTGGCAGGAAGTCACCCACAACAACGGTTTGGTAATCTCTGAACAACGCCAACGCTGGGCAGATCTTCTGAATAACGAACCTGAAGAAATCATTGTTTATTGTGGGTCAGGGGTCACTGCCTGTGTTAACTTGCTTTCCTTGCACTTGGCGGGAGTGCCAGCGGCAAAAGTCCGCCTCTATGCCGGGAGTTGGAGTGACTGGTGTTCATTCACTGACGAAACTAAATCCTAAAGTTTCCGATGAATTATATAGAGCATTGACTTGGTGATTGTAGATAATGAATTCATAGCGCCAACTCCACGTAAATTTTTAAAACCTATGACAGAACAAGAAAGCGTATTATCTGCCATTGAGCGGCTTAATTTTAGGGTTACCGTAGCCGATGTGGCGACCAACGCTGGTTTAGATCTCAACACTTCCCAGCGTGAAGTCTTAGCTATTGCCCAAGCTACTAGCGGTCACTTACAAATTTCCCAGAGTGGAGAGATTGCCTATAAATTTGCCCCCAATGTGCGGCAGATTCTAGTAAATCGGTCATTTAAGCTCAAGGTTCAAGCATGGTTTAAAGAGTTCAGTAAACTAGCTTTTTTCTTGCTGCGGGTTTCCTTTGGCATCATGTTACTGGTGGCAATCGTCATAGTGATTTTGGGTATCATCATTGCCCTGTTGGTACTGCAAAATCAAAACCGGAGTAATAACCAACCAGTGCGACGCACCGAACGGCGGTATAACTCCGAAAGAGATCGGAACCAGTCAGCGGCGTTTGTGATGATGGGCGGTTTTGGAAACCCCTTTGGTAATCCAGTGCGGATTTTTGGTTATAACAAATACGGCTATTTTTATTACGCTTCTGCGGGGAGCAGTCCCAAAAAGTCTAAGTCAGGTAAATCTAAGCCCGCACGGCAATCTAAAGAACCGCCATCTATGGGCTTTTTTGAAGGGGTGTTTTCGTTCCTGTTTGGGGATGGGAACCCAAATTTCAATTTAGAAGAGCGGCGCTGGCAGAATATCGCGGCATTAATTCGTGGCAATCGTGGGGTGATTACCGCTGAACAGGCTTTACCTTTCCTTGATCCCGCCACAGTGCAACCCCACACCGATCCTGACAAAGAAGATTTTATGTTGCCAGTGCTGGTTAAATTCAACGGGCAGCCCCAAGTAAGTGAGGCTGGTCATTTGGTCTATGCCTTCCCCGACATCCAAAAATCTGCTGGGGAGCAGGAGACAACCCTAACCGATATTGAGGGTTATCTCAAGGAGCACAAGTGGCCCTTTAGCATGGCTGGTAAGGGGAATATTATCGGCTCGATTATTTTAGGTATTTTTTACTTGGGTGGTTCGATTTATCTGGGTTATCTGCTACGGGACCCCAGAATCCAAACTGTGATCAGTGGTGGATTTCTCAACTTTGTCAGTAATGCCTATGGTTTTTTGGTGGGATATGCCATTTTATTTTTGACGATCCCAGCGGTGCGTTATGGCATTTGGCAAAACATCAACGGCAAGGTTACTGCCCGTAACCAAGTCCGCGCCAATCAAGCCAGTGTTTTAGCCAAACCCGATCCGGTACTGCAAACCAAATTAGATTTTGCTAAAGAGTTAGCTATTAACCCTGAAATTGTTAGCGCTAAAAATCTCGCCTATACCACCGAAACCGATCTACTAGAACAAGATCTCAGTAAGCCATCCTAGCCCTAATCGCTGCCAGAGACTAATCCCACAGGCGTTTGCCCTCGGCTCCATGTAAACGGTGATGGGTATCCCGCAACAAATCGGGAATTGCCAAACCTTCGGGGCAACGAGGCAAACAGTCGCCGCAATCGTTACAACGGTTAGCTTTAGTGCCTGGAAACCAATGCCCTGCATTTTCAAACATTTTGTACCGATATTTGCCAAATTCCACCATGTCAAAACCTATGGCTAGATTCCTGAGGCGTAAAACTTCAGGAATATTAATCGCTTCAGGACAGGGTAAACAGGCATAACATTGGGCACAATATTCCTGAGCTAAACCTGTATGCATCTGGGTTTCGAGCCGTGTAAATACAGTTTGTTCAGCAGCGGTTAGGGGCTGGACTTGATCCCATGCTGTCTGGTGGGACAAGACTTCTTGGGGGTTGGCGGCTCCTAAACTGAGGGTGTGGACCCTAGGATCAGCCAGTAAAAACCGATCATTGATGTACAGCGGCGTAAATGGCTCACAGAGTTTAGCTAGTTGTGCCGAAGGCTGATAGAGCATTCCTCCCTTATCTGATGGAGAAATAATAAACACTCCCATATCTTGGGCATGGGCTAAAGCTACCGCCGCTGCATTCCGTTGGTTGAAATAGTAATAATGTAAATTTACCGAAGCAAATAGATTAGTTTGGATCGCTCCTAAAATTACCTCTAACGATCCGTGGGTGGAAAATCCCACATGACGAATTTTCCCTGCTTTGACCGCCTGATGCACTGCTTTCATGTAGCCGTCAGGATTTTGGACTGCTGCCAAATGCTCTGGGGTATTAATGCCATGGACATCAAAATTGTCGATATGGTCTACCCCAAGGCGCTGCAATGACTCATCGATATAACGCCCCATTGTGGCAGCGTCAGGGGTAGGGGTGATTTTGGTCGTGAGATAAAACTGATCTCGCTTGCGGCACAAGCCCTTAGCCATTGCTGCGCCGATGAATGCCTCACTTTTACCATAGCCTCGGGCAGTTTCTAGGTGATTAATGCCCACGTCTAGGGCTTGGTGAATTGTTTTAATGGCATTGGCTTCAGACTCTAGGTAACGCATCGTGCCCAAAGAAAATACCGATAATTGCATTTCAGTTTTGCCGAACCGTCGATATTGCATGGGACTGTAACGAGTAGGAAAATTAGTTTACGATTAAAGTCTAAGATTAAGATAAGTTGAATCGGTCTAGAGAAGTTTGTCTAGGTCTGGTCTAGCCCATAATCTTAGAATATCTGTCAATTGATCCTGAAGTAATTTTCCCTCAAGTAATCTACCCTAAAGTATTGCCAAACCATGACCCAAAGTTATTATTTCCCTTTAGATCCGCCTTATTTTTTATTGATTGCGTCTTTGGTGGCTGGCATCATTTGTGGTTATACATTTCAAGTCACCCTGCGTAATTTAGTCAATGATTGGTCCGCTAGTCAAAATCCAGATACCACCTTACGCCTCAAAGGCTCTAATTTAAGTGTGCCTTATTTAGGAATGACCGTAAGTGTTGGTTTCTTTCTGTCTTCTGGCTTGGAAATTTTTGGTTTCCCGACTTGGTTGTCCTATGCGGGGGCTGTGCCTTTAACCTTGGGTACAAGTTATTTTGTGTGGCGACAGTTGGGCAAAATGCTCATTGAGTTCGTGGAATTCGGTTCCGTGGCGATGGATTTGGATGTGCCTGATTAAACCTGTGTTTGTCCCCTCTATTTGGGTCGTATAAGTCTGACTAAGTGATGTTACCTGGAAGCTTACAAGACCCTCACCCCTCTCCCAAAAGGTGAGAGGGGAACGAAAGGTTTGGCGGCTATGGTCTCCTATTGCGAAACCTAAAATCTCTTCCATATCTACTTAAGATCAGGATTCACCAACTTATAGGCAACCTTATTAGTCCGTTCAATTAGCAAGCCTAAATCTAAAGTGGTTAGCTGTCCATGATCAACCACCTTCCGACCGTTAATAAAACTGTAATCCACCGATGCAACGGGGCAAAATATCAGCGCTGCGACTAAATCATGGTGTGCTCCGGCAAATTCTGAGCGCTCAATATCAATGGCAATAAAATCCGCTGCCATATTCGGCGCAATGGCACCAATGTCATCACGTCCCAGGACCTTTGCCCCGCCAAGGGTTGCCACTTCCAAAATCTCGCGGGCAGTCATTGCTGTGGGATCACATTCTTTCACCCGTGCTACTAAAAAAGCGGTGCGAGCTTCTTGTAAAAGATTACCCGTATCATTAGAAGCGGAACCATCTACACCTAAACCAATGGGAATGCCATAATTGAGCATCTTCCGAATGGGGGCAATGCCACTGGCTAATCGCATATTACTACAGGGACAATGGGCTACTCCCGTTCCAGTACGGGCAAATTTCGCAATGGAATCATCGCTTAATTGGACACAATGGGCGTGCCATACGTCATCCCCCAGCCACTCCACAGACTCGGCATAGTCCCCAGGGATTTTGCCAAATTTAGCTAAGCTATAGTCAACATCGGATTTGTTTTCGGCTAAATGGGTATGTAACCGCACACTGGTATAGGATCGCGCCATTTTCGCCGATTCTCGCATTAAATCCGTTGATACCGTAAAAGGCGAACAAGGGGCTAGGGTAATTCGGAGCATCGCATATCGGGAAGGATCATGATACTCCTCAATTAGTCTTTGGGAATCTTTGAGAATATCCGGTTCTTGCTCCACTAAATGATCCGGTGGTAGTCCTCCCATACTTTCCCCCATGCTCATACTGCCTCGACTCGCATGAAACCGCATTCCAATTTCTTTAATTCCGGCAATCTGATCATCCAATCGGCAATCGTTAGGGTAGATATAGAGGTGATCGCTGGCAGTAGTACAACCAGATAGCATTAGTTCTGCGGCTGCCATTTGAGCACTAACATAAATACTTTCGGAAGTTAGATTTGACCAAATGGGATAAAGAGTTTTTAACCAATCGAATAAATCGCAATTCTGCGCCGCTGGAATTACTTTAGTCAAAACTTGGCAGAAGTGATGATGGGTATTTACTAAGCCTGGTAAAATAATGTGTTTACCCCGTAAATCCAATACTTCATCGGCAGTTTGGGGTAATTCCGCTGTTAGTCCCACCTGCTCAATCACATTATCTCTAACGAATATTGCAGCGTTATTTAACTCACGCCGCTCCTGATCCATGGTGACTAGAGTATGAATATTTTTAACTAGGAGTGTTGACATGGGATTGGTGACTAATAATTGGAGTTAATAATTATTAAAGCTAACTTAAAACTGATTAGAGATTCTACTCTGACCTAATAGAGAAATCCGCAGTCTATAATACTTTTATGCTCTAATATTGTTAAATTATGATCAGAGTAATTATGCTCTAAACTGTGGATCAGTTCAATTTAGCTAAAAAACTTAGCTAGAAAAATTAATCAGAAAGATTTAGTGCTGAAGATTCGATTAAGAAGGTTTAATTAGAGATATTTATTAGAGATATTTAATTAAGAAAAACATCTATTAGTTTTATCGATCTTGTTCTAGATCTTTACTGTACAGTCGCTGTAAAACACTTTGCAGTAATGTAATACTAATTGGTTTGGCAATATAGTCCTTCATTCCAGCAGCTAGATAACTCTTGCGATCCTCTTCCATGACGTTAGCAGTAACTGCAATGATCACCGGTCGCTCCGATGCATCCCATTCCTGATTGATTTGAATTGTCGCCGATAATCCATCCATTAATGGCATTTGAATATCCATTAAAATTAAATCATAGCGTTTATGTCGTAAAGCTTCTAATACTTCAATACCATTTACAGCAATATCAGCGTTATAACCTAATCTCGATAACATTTTGAGCATTAATTTTTGATTAACCAAATTATCTTCCGCCAATAAAATACTCATTGGCTTAGTGATGTCTTCTACTCCTAAAGAACATCCTAGAATATTAGTTTGCGTATTAGTTGCAAAAGGATTGTTTGTAATAGTGTGAGAGGAATCATCTACAGGCAATGGGTGAATATTTTGATCGGCTAAATTTTGATTAAGTAAATCTTGATCCGATGAGTTATTAGATTCTAGTTTGATCTCATTGAAAGCTAATGCAATGGGAATAAAAAACTCAAAAATGCTGCCTTGCTTCAGGGTACTTTTAACAGTAATCTCTCCTCCCATGAGATTAACAAACTTTTTGGTGATGGCTAAGCCCAAACCAGTACCCTCTTGACCAAAACCATTCCCAGATCGAAAAAAGTCTTCAAAAATTCTTTCCGTATCCTCAGGTTTAATACCAATTCCTGTATCTTCTACAGCAAAATAAAGTCGTGTAATGATGGCTTCTGTATCAGTTGAATCGACATTTTCTTCTAACCGTACTTTTAAGGTTACTGTGCCCCGTTCAGTAAATTTGATCGCGTTATGGAGTAAATTAACCAAGACCTGCTTTAATTTCATTTCATCACCATGAAGTGATTCACGGAGATTCATACCTAAATCGAAAACTAGTTCTAAATTTTTTTCCTGAGCACGATGGGTAATGATTTCGCGTACCGTATTGAGCAAAACTGATAAATCAAAATCACGATTATTTAAACCTTGCTTGCCAGATTCAATCTTAGCCATCTCCAATACGGTATTAATTAAACTGAGGAGATGCTCGCCACTTCGATTTACAATATCTAATTGTTCTTTAATTACTTCGGGTGTGTCAGGAGCGTATAAGACCAGTTGCGTAAAACCTAAGACTGCATTCAAAGGAGTGCGTAATTCATGGCTCATATTAGCAAAGAAGGCTGTTTTAGCACGGCTGCTAGCTAGGGCAGATTCTTTTGCTGCTTCTAGTTCTTGGTTGGCAAGGGTCAGTTCTCGAGTTCGCTCTAAAACTTTCTGTTCTAGGGAAGCACTTAAATTCTCTAATTCACTATTGATAATCCGTAATTCCTCGTTTTTGGTCTTTTCATAGTGGCGTAGTTGATACACTGCTTGAATTAAGGTATCAGCTAAGAAACTAATCTCGTTATCTGGTAAATGTGATGGTAATTTAATTTCCCCAGTTTGATGACTTTCACTAATGGCAAGATTCAGTTTTTCTAGGGGTTTTAAAATGATGCGCTGTAATAATATCCCCATGAAAGCCAAGATAACTACAGTTCCCAAAAACATAGTTTGGGTGGAGATCATGAAAATGCGCCATGCATCCCGCTGAATTTGTTCCAAATCAAGGGCGATAACAATTACGCCACGCTTTCCATCCCCATCATGAAACAAACGACTAGCAAAGGGCACAATATATAGAATCACTGCCCGGTTCCGAATTCTGGTACGAAGATAGGTCTCTGTGCCGGAGTTGGCAGATTTAGTAATAGCTTGGCGAATTTCTGGAGTTTTAAAAGTATAATTTGCTTCCATGCCAAAAGTTTTATTGTCAGCAATGATTTTCCCCTCTGGATTGATAATGCTTACTTTACTAACTATGGGCAAAGTCGCAAAATTCTGCACCATGCGCTCTAAAATACTTTGATTACCGAATTCTAGTAAACCTTCCGTTGCAAATTCCAAACTACGGGCGATGGATTGGGCGCGACTTTTACTCTGCTGTTCTAAATCTTCTTCTACAGCACGGTAATTTAGCCACAAAGTAGTGAGACCAACTACCGCTAAAGATAGGCTAAATCCCAAAAGTAACTGCCGTGATAAACTTTTGCTCATGGTTGCCAAGTTTGAATTGCATTTAGCACAAGTTCACTGTTAATTTGCACATCTTCGCGAATCACTCGACCGTGACGGGGATCAGCTTTTAGTAGTTTAACCGATTCTTGGGTGGCTTGTTTAAGTCGTCCATTGGTGGCAAACATCCGCTGGTTTAAGTTGCGATCTCCCTTAATCAAACCGCTATAGTCCTTAGCAACCTCAGCCATAGGGCGATCGGTCTGTTTGGCAATGCTGGCAAAAACATCATTAGGCTTGGTTTCCACGGCGTGAATGGCATCGAACCACGCCAAAATAAACTGCTGGACTGCGGCTTTATTTTCCTTGAGCACAGCGCTTCTGGTAGCCAGACCGTCAATTACCAAACTATCCACATCTTTGGTGGTAAAAATCACTTTTCCGTTAATTTTTGTTGCAGTTTGGCTCAGGTTTGGTTCCCATAACACCGCAGCGTCTAGCTCATTTTTTTGTAATAATTCGCTGCTTCTTTCATTAGATACATCCAAAATTTGAATGTCGTCCGGCTTCATTTGATTAAGTTGTAGGGCTTCCAACAGAATCAAGTGGGCTACCGTACCCAACTTAGTGCCCACCCGTTTACCTTGCAAATCTTTCACAGTATTGATTCCTGATCTGCCGACAATGCCATCGGAGCCAGCGGAAACATCTACCACCATAATGAACACGGGCTGATCATTCGCTTGATCTACCTGCATCACTTCCCAAAGGGGCACAAAACTTAATTCCTGTGCGCCACGCATTGTGGAACGAATATTATCTTGCTGATTATTGAATTGGGTAATATAAACCTCTAAACCACGCTTCTTAAATATGCCAGCATCCTGAGCATATAGTGCAATAGCATAGCCAATCCAGTTGTTCATTCCCACCCGTAAATTTTGCAACGACGACACTTCAGTTTTGCAGCTAACTACTAGTAATATTACGCCGAGGGTAATACTTAGGATAATGGCTAATTTGGGGCTAATTGACCTACGGATATACCTCAAAAGATTTGATAGTAAACCGATTCTCCTGGTCCATAATTTAGACCACAATCCCGACCAGGATTTAGAGCACAATTGCAAGTATGAGTTAGCGCGTAAGTTCGACAATAATTCAAACAATTGACATTTAATCAATTTCAGAGAAGATTTTTTAGTAGGGGACTTTTTTCTAGCAAATAAATTAATCATTTTCTTTGATAGATTCTGGGTTAAAAAGAATTTTGAATCTCAATTTCCTTAATTTAATACAAAACACAGACGATAATTTGTGCAAGTAATTACAGTATCGCTAAAATATTACTGAAATCGTCTTTTGTAATTTAATTTGTAATTTAGTTTGTAATTTGGTTTTTCCCATAACATCTATGTTAATCGGTGTTAATCAGTATTATTGGTAAAAGACCCTGAGCGATTAATTTTGATGATTAATTATCCTGAAATTTAGTTGTTTATCTTATCATGCTGCCCCTAGAACCTATTTTTCTACAACTTTTTCCACAATACATTAATACATTAGTCTAGGATGAAATGAATTATTCCTTACTTTTTATTCACGTATTTTTTTGTTAATAAATCTTTATAAGAGGGTGTTTGGGAAGTCTGCATATTCCGCTAAAACCAATGATTGCTCCCCCCTAGCCCCCCGTAGAAAGAGAGGAAAAACTAAAAAAGCCCCCCTTTCTAAGGGAGATTTAGGGGGATCAAAACTTCTCAAACATGCTCTAAGGCACTTTACAAAAATACTTTAGAAAAAGACTTTACA
>JBIKNH010000193.1:0-8376 GCA_044358815.1 Pseudanabaenaceae cyanobacterium
AAACCCCGTTCTTCTAGGACGGCTTTATCTTAAAATAGACTAAATACCGCAGGGCATACGGAAATTCACGCTTGAGAAGCTAGTTGCGAGACTAGGTATCACTGAGTAAGACCATGCTAGGACAAGTCCTACATGCGATAGTGAGTCCAAGAATCCTCACGCCTTCAGGCTGAGGAGTGTCAACTAAATTCAGCGTATCTTTACCATTGGGTTAGAGTCATAATTTTTCCTTACCCAAGAAAATGGCGAATTACAATGATTTATTAAGGTCAAAGGGCGCTACCTCATGTGAGCGCCTTTTTGTCTTATTTGTTTGAGGGTTGCTTGCTCAGTTAAATTCAAACTAAATGTAAACTAAATGCAAACCAAGCCTGAAATTAGTCTGAGATAACCCTGTAGACCAAAGCTATAGAACAAAAGCTATAACAAACGCAATAAGGCGATTAAAACTATGGTAGAAAGTCGAAATAAAGTCCCATCAGCCCAAGAGACATTTTTTCAAATGGCTCAGGCAGCGGGTTTGCGTGGACGACTGCTGATCACTGTGGGCATTCTGATGTTAATCCGGTTAGGAATTTATCTGCCTTTGCCGGGGGTGGATCGGGTGCGATTCACTGAATTAGCTAAAAGTAATGCGTTAGTTAGTTTCGTTGATATTTTCTCTGGTGGGGGTTTGTCCTTGCTGGGGATTTTTGCTTTAGGGATTATCCCGTATATCAATGCTTCGATCATTATGCAGTTGCTCACGGCGGCGTTGCCTAGCTTAGAGAATTTGCAAAAAAATGAAGGTGAAGCAGGACGGCGCAAGTTGTCACAATATACGCGCTATGTGGCTTTGGGGTGGTCTTTATTCCAAAGCTGTTTATTAGCGATCTGGATTCAGAATCTGGGGGCGGCGTTGCAACCAGGTTTGGCATTTACCCTAGAAACGATGATTGCTTTGTCCGCAGGTTCCATGTTTGTGATGTGGGCTGGGGAAGTAATCACCGAAAAAGGTGTGGGTAATGGGGCTTCGTTGCTGATTTTTATCAGTATCGTGGCGAGTTTGCCTAAGTCTTTGGGAGATACGATTGCTTTAGCGCAGCAAGATAGTTCACGGGTTGGCGGCGTGGTGCTGCTGATGGTGATCTTCTTGGTGATGATTGTGGGGATCGTGTTTGTTCAGGAAGGAATGCGGCGGATTCCCATTATTTCGGCGCGGCGACAGGTGGGACGGAAGCTTTATCGTGAACAGGCTTCTTATCTCCCATTGCGCTTAAATCAAGGCGGTGTGATGCCGATCATTTTTGCCGCTTCGGTGATGGCTCTGCCTTCGGTGTTTGGGCAATTTTCTAATAATCCGGTTTTCGTTGCCATTGCCACGTTTTTAGCGCCCAATAGTTGGGGCTACATCGGGGTGTATTTATTCCTGATTGTGGCTTTTAGCTATTTCTATTCCACATTGGTGGTAAATCCTGAGGACTTATCCAAGAATCTCAAAAAAATGGGCAGCAGTATTCCGGGGATCCGCCCTGGTACGGCTACCTCAGACTACATCAGCCGCATTTTAAATCGGTTGACGTTATTGGGTGCGGTGTTTTTGGGTGCAGTGGCGGTAATTCCTACGGCGGTGGAGCGAGCCACTGGGGTCACTACTTTTAGTGGGATTGGCGCAACATCTTTGTTAATTTTGGTCGGGGTTGCAATTGAGACATCGAAGCAAATCCAGACCTATGTTATTTCACAACGTTATGAGGGTATGGTGAAGCAGTAATGCCTAGAGTGATTTTGATGGGCCCACCAGGGGCTGGTAAGGGTACGCAGGGTGAAGTTTTGGCGACAGAGTGGGAAGTCCCTCGGATCGCCCCCGGAGATATTTTTCGGGCGGAGATCAAGCAAGGTTCGCCACTGGGGTTAAAGGTGAAATCCTTTAGCGATCAGGGTCGGCTTGTGCCCGATGAGGTGGTGATCGAAGTGATTAAATCCCGCCTAGAACAGCCCGACGCGCAAAAGGGTTGGATCTTAGATGGATTTCCTCGGACTGTGCCCCAAGCCGAAGCGTTGCAGGTATTACTGGCGGAGTTAAATCAGCCCTGTGATGCCATTGTGAACCTTGATGTACCGGAAGCCATGCTGGTGGAGCGATTGAAGTTACGGGCAGTGGACCAAGGTCGTGCGGATGACACCGAAGAGGTGATCAAAAATCGCCTTGAGGAATATTATGGAAAGACCCAGCCATTACTGGACTTCTATGGCAGTCAGGTTTTACAGGTGGATGGTACACCAGCCATGCCAGAAGTAACTGCCACCATCAAGCAACAGTTGGGCTAATTGCAAGTCAGATACTCAAGCCAGATACCAAAGAAATGTTTAGTAGGGTGTTGATTGATTTTATTGATTAATACTGAATTTTCGGTGGTGGGTTGTCCGCAACAAAAAATGCCCACCACTGGGGATCATTTCTAAATCAAGCCCCAAACTACTAACGAACAAGCTACTAACGAAATAGATCAGGAGGTTCTTTGTCTAAACAAGATGCGATTGAAATGGAAGGTACGGTAACTGAATCGTTGCCTAACGCGATGTTTCGGGTTGATCTCGACAATGGCTTTAATGTGCTAGCCCATATTTCGGGGAAAATTCGCCGTAACTATATCAAGATTTTGCCCGGTGATCGGGTGAAGGTGGAGTTAACTCCTTACGATTTGACCAAGGGACGGATCACCTATCGTTTGAAGAATCAAGGTGGCGGTCCCCCTAAGTCTAAGGAAGTTAGATAGACAGTTGGAGCACTAGTCAGAAACTAACATCACTATTTTTCTAATAGATTTCAGTTAAGGAGCTTATTAGAAACTGAGAAATTACTAATGGACTCACTTCAAGCAACCCTAGCCCACTGGTTAAGGTTGTTTTTTGTGGCAATCAAGTTTATGGCAGATTCATTGCGGTTAAAATTTCACAAGTCACTTACTACAACAATAATGACCAACCCAAATTGACTTAGGGCTAACTGCCCCTGAGTTTTAATCTTGGTAGGTCTTTCTAGGAATATTACAAATTTATTACAAAAAATAATTTTTCTTGATAATGTAATATCTATCTAATGTCTAGCCAAGGTTGAGGAGATGAGGTGAAAAAGACCCTAAGAGCATTGGTTTAGGTTTAGGATCACTGGTGTATCTGGTCTAGTTTTAGTGGTAGATGGAGCAAGAAAAGTTTGATAGACGAAGCTTTGAGCTAGATCGGGCAAAATCTAGGGGTAACCATAGCAACGGCAAACCCTCAGACCTAAACCCATCGGCAAAAAGGAGTAGTTCTGCTTTGCAAAACTTCCAAAATCCCTTAAAGTAGAACAATTAACAACCAAAACCCTAGCCGTAAACCCGAATCACTGCTTGAATTTGTGGCTCTTATCGTTAGTTAGTGCTTTTGTCAAGCCTGTAGATGATCTGATCTAATTATTTGATCTAGTTAGCTTAGTGCTAGTCAATCTAGTCAATCACGCAGCCAATAAACAGCAGCCTTTAACGCATATGTGCCACAGTCGCCTGACTTCAGGGTTAGGCGCGGGTTGGAACCATAAGATAACGAATCATTAAGATCTGTTTTCTCGATCTATTGCCATTTATTGCCTAGATCTCCTTTAAAACTCCCATCAAAATGTATTACAGCCGTAGGGTATACGGTGAAGCTGCTTAGGAAGGGCAAGGTGCGTGGAATACCCCCGTACTCCCGATGAACTAAGAATCTTGGCGACGTGGGCGCTGAAGAATACCCGATAGAAAAAACACTTTTAACGAAAGTTACAGTAAGGAAAGTTACAGCAATGGGATTACCTTGGTATCGAGTACATACGGTACTCCTCAATGACCCTGGGAGATTGATTGCGACCCACCTCATGCATACCGCATTGGTAGCAGGTTGGGCCGGATCAATGGCTATTTACGAAACCGCAACCTTTGATCCTAGCGACCTCGTACTAAACCCCATGTGGCGGCAGGGCATGTTCGTGCTTCCCTTCATGGCTCGCTTGGGCATTACCGACTCTTGGGGTGGCTGGAGCCTCACCGGTGAGGTGGCTACTAACAGTGGTATTTGGACCTTTGAAGGTACTGCTGTGGCGCATATCGTGCTGTCTGGCTTGCTATTCTTAGCGGCAATTTGGCACTGGGTTAATTGGGATTTAGAATTGTTCAGAGATCCTCGCACTGGCGAGCCTGCTTTGGACTTGCCCAAAATGTTCGGCATTCATTTGTTTTTGTCTGGTTTACTATGTTTCGGTTTTGGTGCATTCCACCTCACCGGTTTGTTTGGTCCTGGGATGTGGGTTTCTGATGCCTATGGCTTGACTGGTCATGTGCAGCCTGTAGCTCCAGAATGGGGTCCCGATGGCTTTAACCCCTTCAATCCTGGTGGTATCGTTGCCCACCACATTGCCGCTGGTATCGTGGGTATTGTGGCTGGTTTGTTCCACTTGACAGTACGTCCCCCAGAGCGGCTTTACAAGGCTTTGCGGATGGGTAATATCGAAACCGTATTGTCTAGTAGTATTGCTGCTGTGTTCTTTGCTGCTTTCGTTGTGGCTGGAACCATGTGGTATGGGGCTGCTGCTACTCCTATTGAGTTGTTTGGTCCTACCCGCTATCAGTGGGATGGCAACTACTTCCAGCAAGAAATCAATCGCCGCGTTCAAGCTGGGGTTGATGCTGGTCTAAGCCGTGAAGAAGCTTGGAGCCAAATTCCTGACAAATTGGCTTTCTATGACTATGTGGGTAACAGCCCCGCTAAGGGCGGTTTGTTCCGCGTTGGTCCGATGAACAATGGTGATGGTTTAGCCCAAGGTTGGTTGGGTCACCCTGTATTCAAGGATAAAGAAGGTCGTGAGTTGAGTGTACGTCGTCTACCTAACTTCTTTGAAACCTTCCCTGTAGTGTTGCAAGATGCCGATGGTATCGTGCGTGCTGATATTCCGTTCCGTCGTGCTGAGTCTAAGTACAGCTTCGAGCAAACTGGTGTTACCGTTACTTTCTACGGTGGTCAGTTGAATGGTCAAACCTTTACGGATGCTGCTTCAGTGAAGAAGTATGCTCGTAAGTCCCAGTTGGGTGAAGTGTTTGACTTCGACCAAGAGAAATTCCACTCTGATGGGGTATTCCGCACTAGCACCCGTGGCTGGTTTACCTTTGCCCATGCAGTGTTTGCCTTGTTGTTCTTCTTTGGTCACATTTGGCATGGCGCTCGGACGCTGTTCCGCGATGTGTTTGCTGGTATTGACCCTGAACTCAGCGAAGAGCAAGTTGAATGGGGTGCGTTCCAGAAGGTTGGTGACAAGACTACTCGTACTCGTCCCGCAGAGGTCTAGACTAAAGTTATGGAAACAATTACCTACTCTCTAATTTTTGCTTGCATTATCGGCTTGTTCTTCTTTGCGATTTTCTTCCGCGAACCGCCTAAGATTTCCTCTAAGGACAAGAAATAATCACAGTAAGCAATTACAGATAAATAGATCAGTTTGCTCCCCTCGGACTAGCGATCACTAATTATCTGTGTGGTTGGATCTGAGGTCAGAAACTGCCTCGGTTAAGGCCTAAAGCCAATCTAAAACCAAATCTGAAATCAAAACTAAAGCCGCTATCTTTGCCTAACTGGTGGGTAGCGGCTTTGGCTTTGGTGAGAGGGTTGTTAATGGGTTAGGACTAACTAGGTTTGACACTCCTCAGCCTGAAGGCGTGAGGATTCTTGGACTCACTATCGCCTGTAGGACTTGTCCTAGCATGGTCTTACTCAGTGATACCTAGTCTCGCAACTAGCTTCTCAAGCGTGAATTTCCGTATGCCCTGCGGTATTTAGTCTATTTAAAGATAAAGCCGTCCTAGAAGAACGGGGTTTTAAACCCGTTTTTTCGATAAAAATTAACTGATCTCGTAGAATTAGTCTGCTAACTAAGATGTTCATATACGATACAAATCAACCATATCACTGCTGCAAGGCGGCTGTTAGCCCATGGTAGATCTCAATGCCTGCTATCGTTTGCTCGAACTCAAAAGCGGTGCTACCCTCGCCGAAATTAATCAAGCCTATAAACGGTTGGCGTTGGTATGGCATCCAGATCGTCAGCCCCAAGATGATGCATCAAGACAGTTAGAAGCCCAAGAAAAGCTGAAACAGTTAAACCAAGCTAGGGATCATTTGCGTTCTCATATCAGTGCTAATGGCGTTAGTGGGAATGGTGTGGGACATGGCAGTAATCATAGTCATTCACACCATCGGGCGGAGCGGCATACCCCAGAGCAATGGGGGCACTACGATCCCCGATCCCATAGTAGTAATCACAGAACTAGTGGAGCCACTGGAACCACTCAAAATGCTCAAAGCAATGGTGGGAGTTGGTCTGAAACTCACCAATCTGGTTATTATCAAGCCAAGTCACAAAACAGGTCACAAAATTTTAGGCAAAACACCGGCAGCAATCAGACGCACAATCCCTCACAAAGTGAATCAGGTGGCACATCGTCTAGTTACAGGTATAGTGCCTATGATTCCAGCTATGGCAGACCATCTCAAGGTCAAGGGTCAACTGTACCAACGCCTCAAGGTCAACGCGGGGATCTCAGTGGAGCCGACTTTAGGGGTGCTAATTTGCGGGAGCGTAATTTGGAGCGCCGCAATCTGAGTCATGCGGATTTGACCGATGCCGATCTGACTGATGCCTTTTTGCACCACACTAATCTCAGCGGAGCGAATTTATTCCGAGCAAAACTGTTTCGTGCCAACCTACTCCAAGCCAATCTGGTGGGGGCAGACCTACGGGAAACTAATTTGGTAGGAGCAGATTTAAGTGGTGCCGATCTGCGCGGTGCCAACCTAAGCGGCGCAAGGGTAGGGGCTGGTGGGAAAATTTTGGTCAAACTAACCGGAGCTTTATTAGATGGGGCGATTATGCCTGATGGTTCAGTATACTCACGAGGTTAAATGAAGATTCAGTTGTGGCGGATAGTAAGTGGAGATGATCGCTAAATGTGAGGCTAAATCCGCTAAATGGCGCGGTTCAGTCACGCTATTTTGCGGATGTATGACCTCAGTTCATCGGATAAGCTATGTTCATGTCTCGGATAATTCCTCGATAGCGCAATTCTACTAACTTTGTTGGTGAGTCGCGCTATTTTTGTTTGTATTTTTTTGGGTTACGTTTTTGGGACTCTGCTGTTTGAGGGCAGACAGGAACAAGTGACAAAAACAAAACCAATATGTCAACACGTTGGAATGACGTTGGAATGGTTAGGGTTGGCAATGATATTTATGCACGCCTATTTATGCCCATCTGTTCCTGTTTGCTGATGAAATTTACAGCAGTGGTGAGGGAGATTGTCAAGATTTGAGGAATTTATCTAGTACAGGTGCAGTCATTTGCGGTAATCATTCACGGTAGTCAATTATTCAGAGTAAGGTGTTACGGGCTTGTTGAGGTAATATTTGGGGGATATTTCCTAACTGGTTACAGTGGTTAAGTTAATCAAATAGTTCTAACCTGACAACTGTAAACATCCATAGTCAATAATTAGCAAATAAGGCTTCAAAAATAAATATTTTTCAGTAAGTATTTTTCCTATGGTCATTAGTACGCTTTTACTAGACTGGACCGAAAAATCTGGCAATTATTCCAGCCGCCATCATAGTTTTGTCGTCAACAGTATCCAGATGGTTAAGATCGGGCGTGATTCGACACAATGCGATCTGGTGATTGCTCATCCTACGGTGTCCCGACTCCATGCTGTGATTTTCTTTTGTGAAGACCCTACCCAACTTAATAGCCTTCCTGTTGGTAAATTATCGGTAGGTAATGCTCCAGTGAGTGCCGTTTTGCGGAGGCGTGGCTTTTACCTGCGTAATTTGAGCCATCAGCACAACTACCCCGTAGTCGATGGGCAAAAGGTGACTGCGGTTGATGCACCATTGCAGTTACATAGCACTATTAACCTTGGGGCAGTGAAATTAGAGGTTTCACAAATTGATCTGGCTCCAGTAAGGGAGCGCTATGGGTTGGTTTGCCCTAATCCGGCTTGCCAATCAGTGGTTGGTGATACATACTCTATGCCCATCTGTGACAGGTGTGGTCGCAATCTTGCGGGTGCGGTAAGGGTATTAATTTCACCGTGAACTAGTAATCCTAAATGAGGTGATTTAGTAGGTTCGTGGGGTATCACAGTTTGAGTAAGCTGCCTATGCTGAAATATCTGATCGGTTAGCAAGGTAAGAGAAACTTCATGGTATTCTTGCTGCCAAACCTTTCCTCCCCGAACCTGTTGCTAACTAATACTAAACAAGCCTGATTCTAGGAATCTGGACAATATCGATACTTACACCCCTTGCCATCTGATTCACTTGCACCCCCTCATT
>JBIKNH010000194.1:0-8267 GCA_044358815.1 Pseudanabaenaceae cyanobacterium
GATTTACAACGTACATCTCACCTACTGGAATTGATCCTAGAAAAGTGTCTGATGGAATACCAAGTGCTTTTGCCACATTGTTAATGCGCTGTGCTATTTGTCTGTATTTTGAGTAATACTCTTCAAGTTTAGAGATGTCTTTCAAAAGAGTAGAAAGGTCAGGCTGTGGACTTCTACCTAGACCTGCGGCTCGTGCACAGGTGTCAAGAACAGCATGTAGTCCACCTTGAGTACGAAGTTCAACAGCATTAAAAGTTGACCATGGAAGTGGAAGCTGACCTGGATTAAGACCGCTATGGCATAGAGGCATTAGATAAACTGGGGTTCCCCCATGATCTCTTGCTTGTAAGTAGCGAATCCAGCCTGCTCCAGCTTCAAGATTAATCCAGGGTCTTTCTATTGATAATGGACTTGCAAGAATGAGAATAACTTGCGCCGTAGCTAATGAATCTTCAACATTTTTCAGCCAAGATGTACCAGGCAAATTTGTGCTGCTATCTGAAGACACAAATACATCAAGAGCACCAAGAAGATGCTGATCTAACAGCTCATCTCTGAGCTTCATTGCAAGCTCTTTTTCACTGTGTATGTGACTGAGAAAGACTTTTGGTTTGGGCATAAGGGTAAGTAAAGAAGCAAATTTTGTAATTTTTGACGTATTAAAAGCAACTAGTCTAACCTTATCTCTGATAATACTAAAGTCACTACTAGCGTTTACATTTCGAGAAACGGAAAAATTCTGTCTAGTACGACTATAAGAGATATAGGGTGAATGTCAAGGTTATACCTAATCACCCTATATAGTGTGTTACAGTCCGTTAAGGCATTAAGGAGTAACATTTTACAACCATTCTTTCCTTTGCTCGATAAATCCTTCTTCTGAAACTGGATTGCTAAATGCTGCCATTGCATCCCTTAATTACTCAATACACTGTAAGGCTAACTATCACTTGTTTCATAACCGATCAATTTTTGGTGGTCGGTGTGCATGGGCTTACTCCATCCAAATAGATTTATTCATCAGATTCCTCTTGATTTAATGCCTCATACTCTTCCGGTGTAACCCAATCAAACTGAATTTGCATTAAGCGATAGCTGAACTTAATTAAGATTACAACTTCTACACCAAGACTTACTGTACTGAAGTAGAACCGTAGGTTGGGCTGAAGGAAGTGAAACTCAACAAATTAAGGTAAGGTCAGAAATAAAGGCAATGTTGGGTTTCGTCACCTCAACCTAGCCTACAAGATCTCCCAGTCGTTACCGAATAATCTTTGCTGTGTGGTGGGGTCTATATCTGACATAAACGCATCAAGCATAAAGGCATCAAGATTATTGGAATGTATGTGATGCCGAATATATCAGACAAAAGAGGTGCGTTACATTTCATAAACGCACCCTACGGAGACTGCCCCCCAACCTGCCGAACGATGAGTTATTAATAGGACTTTAATTCCTGCTGATTGTAAATCCAGAAGAGTGGAGATGAAATTAGAAGAGAATTTCCCATTTTGGGTAAGAGTGAGTGCTATCAACATCAGAAGTAATGAGGTGAATATTTAATAAAGTGCTTTAATTGAGGGGGGATAGTGGCATGGTGTTATGATATAAATAAATGTGTTGACAGCCATAAATTGTAAGTCACAGTGCAGGCAGCAAAAATATGAAGTTAAAAAAGCTAACCAAAAATTTAGGCTTGGGACAGTCAAAAAGACGGACTTCCTTGGACTTTAATATTTTGAGCGATCGCGTTACGGTAACGACAAATGTTACTGAAAAAAATTCAGTTATGCTGAAAAATTTTCTTGATTTTTTGTGGAATGACGCAAAGAAAAATCCTTTGAATTTAGTCTCTTATACGAGTGAGATGGATGCTAGAGTTTCGGCACTTACTGAGGGAGTTGAAATAGATTGATAGAGGTCAATGGATGGAAAATCTACTTCCACAGTGTTTTTAATAAGCAGTTTCAAGAGCTTATCGAGAGTTCGGTTAAGTTTAAAGAAAAGGATACGCCTAAACAATACAAGGAGCGTTTTAAGCCTAAGTTGCTGAAAGCTTTACAAAGAGCAATTAAGGAGTCTATTCCTAATGATCCTCTTAGTAAGGATTTTGAGCTTAGAGGGAATTTGAGCGATTATAGACGGGTTAAGTGGGTTGGTATTTTTGATCGATATCGATTGTTTTTTAGAGTTGATGTAGAACAGAGTTCGATTGTGATTCTTTGGTTGGGATATCCGAGGAATGAGGGTGGGAAGAATGATTGTTATAGGGTTTTTGGGAAGATGGTTAAGAAAGGTGATTTTCCTTCTGATGTTGAGCAGTTGATCAAAGGATCTAACATTTTTTAGTTTTGAATGTTGATTGAGCCATCATGGGGGAGTTTGTCCCATTCGTCAGGGGCAACTTGTGACTGAATTTCTTTGACGCGATTTAATAGGTCGAGAATTCCGTTTGTTTTTGTTTTAGAACAGTAGGTTGGTTTGAAGGAAGTGAAACCCAACAAATTAAGGTAAGGTCAGAAATAAAGGCTATTGTTTGAAGCAGCACTTCTTGTATTTTTTACCGCTCCCACATGGACATTTTTCATTACGCCCTACTTTCTTAGGTTGTCTAGTTGCAGGGACAAAATTAATCTTATTTTTTCCTTTAATGTCCTGATGCTTGGGCAAATCTTTCACTAATTCATCCATTTCATTAGACTGAACCCATTCGTATTCTTTATTTACAATAAATCTTAGTATCGGAACTTTTTGCCCAATGCAAATCCCAAACCATGAGTTTGCTTTTTGTGTGTACTTCCTTAGTTCACAGTGACTTTCTAAATGAGACAGTGATACAGATTCATGATCATCATTGCAATGGATAGTCAAACCTACTCCCCCCTCAATTATTGCAAGAGTTAGATCATGATTCTGACTATCATTTCTGCCTCGCTTAATTAATTCAGCAATACCATTGTTTATTACTTCAATCTTATTACCGCTCAGTGAAAGCAATGTGAATCCAAGGCTAATTGTTGCAGGGTGTTCAAGCTTATCTATATCCTTTATTATTTGATCGAATATCGTTCCTTTGTACTTTGTTAAAATTCCTTCTGGAGTATCTGAGCCTGGGGTGCCATCTCGTCTTACTAGCATCGCAACATCAAGATCAACACATATATCATCCTCAATTATCAGCTTTGTATGCTCATCATCCACCCACAAATTCTGTTTCAAATGATAAGAAAGAATGTTTAGTTCATGAGCAGATAAAACTTTTTCGCCATAAGATGTTCGTCTATTTACATAACTCAAGAAATACAAGGGCGACTGCAACATCTCCGTCATTACATCAAGCAAAAAAACATCCATTACAAATGGAGGTTTTATATTTTTAGTTTCTTGGAATTTTAAAAACTGCCTTGCTTGGAATGAGAGAGCTGGATAATGCTCAGAAATCACACAAAAAGGATAAATTTCCTTATACTCTCGATTAATATTTAGCTCTTTTCCACTCTCATCAACAAGCTTATACTTTTTATCGTTTAATAGCGTGGCACACAAATAAGCTTGGTCGTAAGCATCCTGAATAGCTTTCTTAAAATCAGACTGTAAGCTGTTATCATTACCTTTACGTGAAGCAATAGTCAGCTTCTTTGACTTTGCCTGTAGAATTATTGCTCTGTCAGCGAAAACGACCAACACATCAATTTCACCAGCCTTGTCTTTAGAATTGTAGATATCAATATTTGTAAATACGCGATCCTCACCAAATACAAGCTTCAATCTCTCAGCAGAAAAGTTTTCAGTAAATTCACCTCTATGCTGCATAGCCATAGAACGATAGGCTGCATCATCGTTAAACCAAAAAAATGGTGTTTCATATAATGCCTGCACCAAACTATAAATTTGAAATAATAAATATTCATCCCCTGGGAGTCGAATAACTGGATAGGCATTTTGAGGATTAAAGTCATATAGGGAGTTGAATTCATCAATACAAATAGATGCTACGAATGACTCAATGACAGATTTTACGGTATCAATTGCAATATTTGAGATAGCACTAATTTCTTTTGCAGTAAACTTATACACTGGAAGAAAAGTCCATTCGCTAGGATCTTTATCAAAGATTTCTCGCGCTACGTTATTAGTTTTATAGTTTTGTAGAGATTGTAATGATGTCACAACATCAATTATTTGCTGAATAGAAAATCCTTTATTCCTCAAGAACCAATCGTTATCTTTTTCGTATTTTATCTTTGAAATGTCTCTATATTGAAAAGGGTAAGCACTCTCTCCACTATAAAAAATCGCCTCTCTCAAGACTAAGCCATCTCTAAATGGATTGGAATCCTTATCCCTAGCTTTACTTTGATCAAATATGTATTCGATTGACTGCATCATAGATAGATGAATTTCCTCAAGTAAAGAATTTGTTTTATCAATGTAACTTTGAATTATCTCAGGTGATGGCAAGTTTATATCTAGCTGTTTTTTGCAAGCAAGTCCTATAAGAGTTGATATTTCAGTTCTTACCAAAAAATCTGAGTGCCACCGAAGCATATCCTCTGGAGTTAAAGTATCAGAATATCCAACTGTGTCGTTCTGATAGCAAAGGTATGCAATTGCATGAACGTATCCTGGAGAAGCGCATATTTCAGCTAACTCGGCAAAAATCTCGCATTCTTTTCTGACCGTCTCCTTCACAAATACTTACTCCAAATACTATGATTTTGAAAGCTTAACTATGTATTATATATAAAAATTATGTTTAGGATGACTATAGAGGTTACAGATTAAAAGTCAAGTCACGACATCATTAAATTTTATCACTCTACTTCCCTCACGAAAACAAATCATCAAAATCCGTTTCCGGCGTATACAAAGGCGCAACTTTAGGCAATGATGTCACTCCATTATTTTGCGTTGGCAAAGCCCGTAAACCCTGACGCAAAAAACTCAAAATATCATCCGGTTGTTGCTGTTCAATGCGATTAATTTGTTCAATAACCAAATGCTCAGGAATTCCCGCAATAATATCTTTGATTTTTGCAGAAACTAAGCGCCGATCTAACTGTTGTAGTCGATAGACCATCCCATTCTCAAAACCCATATCTGGCTGAGGCGGATATTGTTTACGCCCATCCTGTCCCCGCAACACTGGTGGACGAGGAAACTTAATAAAAACTGGCTGAGTAAAATGGGGATGACGCACCATTAATTCCCCTTTAGAAAGGGTAGAAAGTTTTGTTTTTACTGCTGGCGATAAAGTGCTGTAACCAGGAGTAGCTAACTCTTCCATGTCCATGCGTCCGTAAAGCCCTGTGCCACAGTTGCCCACAATTCGCTTATGAACTTGAGACCGAAACTGCTGTGCTGAAAATAAAACTTCTCCTAAATAACGCCCCCGTTCTGAAATGTCCAAAAGCATTTTCTTAAGATAAGTTTCCTTACCCTCCGATGGTGCATATTTATTCAACTCATCAACAAAAATAATTACTCGTTCTACACCCAAGGAATTATGTTCTAGTTGTTCTCGCAGTTTATTTACTACCCGAGCAAAAATTAAATCTTGAACACTTTGATCTAAATTTGCCACATCAATTACATAGATACAATTCTTGCGGAAATTACCCCAAGGCAAGTCATAAACTACATCTTTATTACCCACTAAACCACCACAACGACTGGTAATATTTAAAAGACGATTTTTGACCTTATAAATTGTGGCGATGTGATGACTTTTCCACTCTTTTTTATTAGTATCTTCCATTTCTTCGATTACTTGGGTAAACCATTCTTCTAATCGCTGAAACGTATTGACAGTAATCCCAAATGTATAACTAGAATCAGGCTTAATATTAGGCTGATGAATCACTTTTTCCCCAATCATTGACAAAAAAGCATCGGCTTTGGCATCAATATCATCCCGATTTAAGAGAACTTCCGCATATTCAAAGACTTCCCTTAAACCCCACTGTAAAGGACTGACATTATGCATCAGAGCCGGATTAGTCCGCAGAGTATTTAGATTGTAGCCATCGGGTTTATAGGGAGCAAAATATTCCACATGGGCGAACGGTGTCGGTGGAATTCCCAATTTCTTATAAGTAGCCAACTCTTCAGGAGTCAAAACCCCCGAACCCACAGGTTCCAAATCTAAATAGAGTAAATCCGGTCCCTTCACATTGAAAAATACCGAAGCCACACCCCGTTCCGGATCATCAGGATGATAATGGGTAAAAATACTTTTAAGCAGAAATTCCACTAGGGAAGTCTTAGTCGCTAAACCAGAAACTCCCGTAATATTTAAATGAGCCGCTTCTGGTCCCAACAAGAACTCTTCATCTAGATAAACTGGGGACTGAATCCCGCCTTTGACATACACCCCCACCGGAATCCCATGCCCCTTTTGCACAAATTCATCCATGCGCAAGGACATCAAAACTGCTGCATCATCAGCGAGATACACCGGACCAATGGGCACAGGTTGCATAGGTTCCTCTGGTTCCATCCGCAACACCGCCGCCTTATATGCACGAATTTCTGGACGCTTCGTTGGAGCCTGATCCGCTAGGCTAGGATTCTGATCCGCACCAATAAAGTCATATAAAGCCGAACCTAAATCCGTATAGCCCTGGGCTTCCACCACAATGCCGTAAATATCCCATTGACTAGCATAAGATTTCCCTAGATTACGCTGCGAGGGCTGCTCCACCACCACCTTAACGATTGTGCCAATCCCCACAGGAGAATTGACATCGGTCCAAAAATAAAATGAATCTGGCGTACTAGGCTGGCTCTCCGTGGCAAAAACCCGACCAATGATCTGAGGCATCTGATCAGAATCTTGATCATCCTTCGGTAGGGGCTTGGACTGTTGCCCATTAGATCGACTATCATTTAAATCCGGATTGTTGAAATCCAAGTCACTGAAGTCAGGAATGGGGGTAGTCTTAGACTTAGCCAGATTCTTCGTCATAGATTGATCCAAGATATGTGATGAAATATGAGCTATTTATGAGCAAATCATGAGCAAACTATTTCTCTGTCAGTTTATCTAGCAGCCGTCAAAATGAAAACTACTGTGAAAATTTAAGATTAGTTTTAGATCTCAGGCGGCAATGTTCCCGAAATCTTGCCTAAGATTGCCTAAAATGATTTTGCCCGAAATATTCTGCCGAAAATTTTTGCCTAAGATCATGTAACAAAAGGTTCCCAAGGGGGCAACCACTCCAAACACCTTGCCAGTACCTTGACAAAAATCAAACCTAATGGTGCGGCATCATCCCCAAAGCGTAAATTTTGCCCAAATATTGACCAAACTTATTGTATAGATTGTATAGATAGTACATAGTGCTCCTTGTGAGCCTAAATGCTCCAATCATGCTTTGATCAACTCTGATCACCTGCCTTGATCCGTTTTTTCTTCCGTTATCCCTAATGCTGCCAGTATTTCCCTATGTCCACGCTTGTCATCGTTGAGTCACCCACCAAAGCCCGCACGATTCGTAACTTCTTGCCCAATACCTATCGGGTAGAAGCTTCTATGGGTCATGTGCGTGACTTACCGCAGTCAGCCAGTGACATTCCCGCCGAACTCAAAGCCGAGGAATGGGCGAAATTAGGCGTAAATGTGGATGATGACTTCAAACCGTTATACATCATTCCTGACGATAAGAAAAAAATCGTGCGGGAGTTAAAAACTGCCCTCAAAGGCGCTAAAGAAGTCATCCTTGCCACTGACGAAGACCGCGAGGGGGAAAGTATCTCTTGGCATCTGTTGCAACTCCTAGAGCCAAAAGTACCGATCAAGCGCATGGTCTTCCATGAGATTACCGCCGAGGCGATCCGTCGGGCATTGGACAACTGTCGTCAGATCGATGAGCGTCTGGTCCATGCCCAAGAAACCCGCCGGATTTTAGATCGTTTGGTGGGGTATACCCTATCCCCCCTGCTCTGGAAGAAAATTGCCTGGGGTCTGTCCGCTGGACGGGTGCAGTCGGTGGCAGTACGGCTGATCGTGGCACGGGAACGGGAACGCCGCGCCTTCAAGTCCGCTGAATATTGGGATCTCAAGGCTTTACTGTTTGCCCCAAAACAAGCTTTTCCCGCGCAATTAGTTTCCGTCGGTGGGGTGAATATCGCCACAGGGAAAGATTTTAATGAAACTACTGGCAAACTAATCTCCGGTAGAAAAGTTCTTTTACTGGATGCTGCTGCCGCCACTGCCCTCCAAGCCAAGCTCACCGGTAAAACTTGGACTGTCTCCAACCAAGAAG
>JBIKNH010000195.1:0-8246 GCA_044358815.1 Pseudanabaenaceae cyanobacterium
CGTCTTGCTGCTTCTGCTTTGCTTCCTCCTCCTCTGACATACTCCACTACTCTTTCTCTTAAGTCCATACTCTATGTCATTTCTCTCTCCTACATTAACCTCTACTTCTTATTTGATTCTACTATATTCAACTTGTTTAATGTCTGTAATTTATTTTTGTTACATTAATGTAAATTGCCATATTGATTTGCGTATATTTTTGTAAACAGATTAATAGTTAAATCTTTCTGGAAGATAAATGAGGCGTGTTATAACCTCCTATACTTGACCCAGATAATTTCTTATTAATCTTTTGGATATTGATTATTATGTCACTTTCTCAAGAGCCGGGACTGTTCGTCAATTCATCTGCTGGTGTTGATTCGTCAAACTTTGTGGGAAGTATTACAGAGGCTTTAAGTGTTGTTAAACCCCTGTTGCAACAAGCTGCTGGTAATGATCAGTTGTTTGCAGCGGTCTTTGGTGAGAAAGCAAATACTATTGAGTTCCAGACAATCCGTGGTCAGTGGAAAATTGGTGATTTCAGTCAGTTGCCATCTGTACAAGTTATTTCTGCTGCCGACATGAATGGTGCAGATGGCGCGTATGCTAGTTCTACGCAAACAATTTATCTCTCTGATGGTCTGTTTAGCTCTGGTGCTGAGTCAGTTGGTTCAATGTTGGGGGCGGCTGGTGTACTGGTTGAAGAATCTTTTCACTGGTTGGATGCTCACGTTGGTGCAGATAGTAAAGGTGATGAGGGGGAACTAGCGCGGAATTTAGTTTTTGGGGTACAGCTTAGTGCTTTTGAACTGACGCGGATTAGGTCTGAGGATGATCGTGGATTTATTACGGTTAATGGTCAGCAAGAGCAAGTGGCTGTAGAGATGGATTTGGTCAGTAGTTTGGCAAACACGTTACAAACTGCAAAAAATATTGGTGTACTGGGTTCAACTTCTCAAATATTTACAGGATTTGTCGGGGATAGTGTCAGAGATAATTACATCAGATTTCAGGTAACTACACCTAGCATATTTGCGGTTGAACTCAGTGGATTAACTAAGGATGCTAATGTTCGTCTGTTGAATGATCAGGGTGGTTTCATTCAAGCTTCTTACAATAAAGGCACAGCAATTGATGCTTTTCAGTATCAGTTGGGTGTGGGTGCTTACTATGTCCACGTCTATCGGGAAGCAACGGGAGATAACACCAATTATAGTCTCAAGATTTCTGCTCCACCTGTGAGTGCTTTTAGTACACTACAAACTGCAAAAAATATTGGTGTACTGGGTTCAACTTCTCAAACCTTTACAGGATTTGTCGGGGATAGTGTCAGAGATAATTACATCAGATTTCAAGTGACTACACCTAGCATATTTGCGGTTGAACTCAGTGGATTAACCAAGGATGCTAATGTTCGTCTGTTGAACGATCAGGGTGGTTTTATTCAAGCTTCTTACAATAAAGGCACAGCAATTGATGCTTTTCAGTATCAGTTGGGTGTGGGTACTTACTATGTCCACGTCTATCGGGAAGCTTTGGGAGACAACACTAACTATAGCCTCAAAATGTCGGCTCCACCTGTGAGTACTGTCGTTCCTAATCCCTTTATTAAAGTCACTAGTCCTAATGGTTTTAATAGTATTGCTCGTGGTTCAGTGATAAATATTACCTGGCAAGATAACATCGCCGAAAATGTCAGAATTGACTTATACAAAGCTGGTGTTTTCTATCAGAATATTACTTCTTCTACTCCAAGTAATGGTAGTTTCACTTGGTCTGTACCATCGGATGTCGTCGCTAACACAAATTCATCAACCCCTAATTGGGTATCCCTCGGAAATAATTATGATATTCGTGTACGAAGTGTGATGAATTCCGCCATTTTTGATAGAAGTGATGTGAATTTTTCTATTACAGGTAAGACTAGTAATGACTTGTTAGGTACGACTTTAGTAGTGGCACAAGGTGTAGCAAAAGCTGGAGATACAGTGAATATATCTTACGCTGTGCGGAATGATGGTAGTGATGCAACAACGGGTTTTAAGGTTGGTTTCTATTTGTCTAATGATCCGCAAAATAGTGGAGGGGATCTATTTTTAGGAGAAGCTAATGTGAGTGGCTTAGGGGCTAAGTCTACTAGTGCGTTGCTCACCAAGAGTTTGGTTTTACCTAATCAAGGAAATGCCTTCTGGAAGGGTGATAAAGGATATTTTATCAAGGCTATTGCTGACTACAAGAATGTGATCATTGAAACTAATGAAGCCAATAACTATGGTCAGATTTTGGGAAATGACTATGGCGCAATTAGTGTGACTGGAACAGTGCCCCCCCCTAAGATCACGGTAACTTCTCCTAACGGTGGGTACAGCATTGTTCGCGGTTCACTGCTCAATATTAGTTGGCAGGATAATTTTGCCGAAGATGTCAGAATAGATCTCTACAAAGGAGGGCAATTTTATCGCAATATCACCCAATCTACTCCAAGTAATGGCAGATTTATATGGTCAGTACCAACAGACATTGTTGCTAACACGAATTCATCAACTCCCAATTGGGTATCCATTGGTAGTGATTATCAGGTTCGAGTGCAAAGCGTAACGAATCCTGGGGTTTTTGATGCCAGTGATAGCAATTTCGCTATTGTGGGTAAAAAGAGTAATGATTTGTTTGGTACAACTTTAGCGTTGACTCAAAATATAGTAAGGGCTGGGGATATAGTCAATGTGTCCTATGCAGTGAGGAATGATGGTACTGATGCCACGGCAGCTTTTAAAGTCGGTTTCTACTTATCAAATGATCCCCAAAGTAAGGCAGGGGATCTATTTCTAGGGGAAGCTGATGTCAGTGGTTTGGCAGCTAAGTCCACTAGTGCCACTCTGAAGACTAATCTGGTTTTACCTGGTCAAGGTAATGCTTTCTGGAAGGGTGATAAGGGGTATTTTATCAAGGCTGTTGCTGACTATAAGAATGTAATTTCAGAAACCAATGAGGCAAATAACTATAGTCAGGTTCTGTGGAATGACTACAGCACTGTTAATGTAACTGGAACTGCTCTTGTACCCGTTATTCCAGACAATACTCAAAGTACAGCACGCGATATTGGAACATTGACTAAAGTAATTAAAACCTTTGATGAATTTGTGGGTTCTAGTGATAAAGAAGATTGGTACACTTTTTATATTGCTGAACCAGGTACAGCAGATATTTCAATAACTAGTGATAATGGAGCAACCCTTGAATTTTATAAGGATAGTTCTATGCTATCCCGTAGTAGTACAGGAGGTAATCTTGTAAGATCTGAGTATATTAATGAGCCAGGAAAATACTTTATTAGGATTAGTCAGAATTACCTGTCTCCAGATACCAATTATCGTCTTTCCCTCTCTACAACTTCATCAGTTGCTGATCTGGGAACTTTAAGCGGAACTCGAAGCGTCGCTGTCAATAACAATATTTCTTACTATCGCTTTAAGTTGGATCGAAACTCTGTTGTGACTGCATCTAGCAATTTCCCTAATGCAGTTAGTCTTGATGTTCGAGATAATAGCTATTCTAAAACTGTGGGAATTTGGCTTAATAATGGCGCGTTGCTTAATGCGGGTACTTATTATCTGGCAGTTTCTAGAATTTACGGCTCCGGCGCAGATGCTCCTGCCTCATTCACATTGAATTTACAAGCTACTCCTACGAGTCGCTATGATAATGGTGGTTTAGATTCTAGAACTGCTTTTGATCTTGGTACAATTACAACTTCTAAGGGCGTCACAGATTTTATTGATGCTAATGATAAACGAGATTACTTTTCATTTACAGTTGACTTAAAAAGTAGTGTTAGTTTAGATCTAGCCGCTATTACTGGAAAGCCATCGGTACAAGTTTATCTCTATGACTCTCAAAGTAATTATATCGCTAGGGTCGATGGCTTTAATGGTACGTTAAAACCTTTAGTTGCAACTTTAGAAGCAGGTAAATATTATGTTCAAATAATCCCTAGTGGACTAGATGCTACTGATGTCCAGTATCGCCTCAATGTGAATGTGCAAAGTTTGGTGACTGGCGATGCGATCGGTAATTCCTATGACCAAATTAAGGATTTAGGCTATCTTGCTCCTAATACTCCAGTTACTTTGAGAGATGCGATCGGTGGTAGCGATCCTGCGGATTGGATGAAGTTTAATATCAGTACGCTCGGTAATGTCTCCACAGCTTTTAGTGGTTTGACGACTCCAATCACGTTACAGCTATCGCGTATCGAAGCGAACGGTTCTCTGACTGCAATTAGTACTCAAAATAGCGGTGGACAGGCAAATTGGACTCCTGTATTTTCTAATCTCGTTGGTAACTATGCTTTGGTGGTGAGTTCTGGAAATGTCACGAGTACGCCCTATACGCTAAATCTGTCTACTATTTCTACAAATGTCGCTCCAACCAATGTAAAGTGGAATTTTAGTGGAACTTATCAATCGAATCAAGATGTTGTTGTGACTGGTAGTGCGTTTGATGCCAATGGAGTTTTAGATCTCGATGAGGCAAAATTCTATCTGCAATCAAAGGATGGAAGCTTTAGACAAACTTTCTCCACTAAGAACTTTACTCAATCGTCTACAGATAGTCGTGTTGCTAACTTCTCTATTAATTTAGGTAGGTTGCCTGTAGGTCAGTATGTCTATCAGTCTGATGTGTATGATAAGTCCCGCGCCCCTGCGAATACTGGAACTACTATTTATCTCAATGGTGGCTATGCGGCAGAGGTAGTTTATACCGCAGCGAATTCAAGTTTACAAGTGGCTCCTGAAATTTTGCCTTACTATTCTGCATTATCTCCAGCTCAGCAGAACAAACTAGGAGCACCACTTTCTCCTAATGCTAGTAATACAAATGGGACATGGAGACAAGATTTTCAAGGAGGGAATATCATTGCATGGGCTGGCAGTACTCCAATGGTTTCTTTCAATGATGGAAGTAAGGTTGAGCTTCCCAATTCTTTGATTAAGCCAATTGCAACTGTAGGTAATATGTATGCAACTGGAATAATCTCCAGCAGTTTGAGTATCAGTGATTTTAGAGATCGTGCTCGTCCTGATTATTTCGCAGATGATTATCTGTTAATAGATACAACTGTTGGGCAGATGATTAAAGTAACGTTGACAAGTAATGGATTTGTTCCAAAGATTTTTCTTGTGGATGCTTCTAATGGTTCTGCAATAGCTCAATCTGTGTATATGATTGACAGCAATAAAACAGAACTAGAGTTCCAAGTATTCGCGGGACAAAACTACATTGTACGTATAACAAGTCAGGATCAAAATGCAATAGGAGATTACATGGTCGCAACAATGCCAGTTACGATAAATTATCCTGTGAATCCTAAGCCTGCACCAACACCAACTCCATCCAAAAATCCTGTAATTGAGTCTGTTGATGAGAAGACTGCTTGGAGAGCAAATATTTTCCAGTGGAACAGAAATACAGGTAGCACCCCTCCTGTCAATTTCTACGATGGTGATTCTAATAATCCCAATTGGTTGGGCACGCTGAATCTTGGTCCCAATAACGAAAATGGTAATCTGTCGGGTAGCATGAAGTTTGATTGGGGAACTAGCTCGGCTGCATTTAATTCTCAGTTGCCTGCGGATGGCTTTGCGATACGTGCTTATACTTGGGCTGATTTTGATGGCAGTAGCTACAATTTCACGATGCGTGGTGATGATGGCTATCAAATCTTGGCGAAGAATCAAGCGACTGGTGAGTGGTTCTACATCACACCTAAAGATCAGTGGCAAACGCAAGGCTATGGCGTTCAGTCAAACTTCTCAAAGATACTACCCGCAGGTCGCTACGATCTCCACTTCCACTATTTTGAATATGGTGGTGAAGCCAAGATGGATTTGTCATGGAATAAGGGAACAACAAGCAATCCTGTAAGTAGCGGATCTGCTCTAAGTGGCACTGTAATCACCAATCTCAATATTCGCACTAGTGCTAGTGCTAGTGCTACATCTGCATCAGTCGGCGGTCTTAATGCCAATCAGTCAGTAACGGTTGATGCTTGGACGTATGGTGGTTCCTATTCAGCCCCAAATAACACAACAAGCAATCTATGGTATCGAATCGCAGGAACTAGCAATTGGGTTGCTGGTGCATATATTACTGGTATTTCAACGGCAAATCTGCCTCAACTGTCTACTGCCTCAAGCACTAGTGGAATTACTAGCAGCATCGGTGGAGTATCTTCAGGGCAAGTATCACAACTTCCATCAGTTTCCATCATTAGTGCTTATGATACCATAGATAAAGATAATATCATTTTGTCTGGAGGAAGTATTTGGGTAAGTGGTAAAGCTAAAAATGCCCAGAACATCCAATTTTATTTAGATAATAATAGTCTAGCGGGAAGTATAACTATTGAGGGAGAAAACTTCTATGGCAACTTAAATATTCCTTCCGTTGTCAATCAAGGAAGTTATCAATTAAAAGCTGTTGCTGTTAATAGCCAAGGTAGTAATACTAACTCATTTGGTACGCCGATCATTGTGTACTTTGGTAGTCAGCCTATCACAGATAATAACTTATCGTCACTCGCTTTAGTTTCTCTATCTCCATCACTTATTCCTACAGCTTCTGATTATACAAAGTGGATTAACGATGGTATAGCGCCAAAAGCATTTAATGGCACAACAATAAAATCAACGATTGTTGATGGAGTGTCCCACATTGATCGGCACTATTTTGACAATCTCATTTTTGACACTAAAAGTGGTTCTAATTCCTATATATTAGGTAAACAACCTAGTATAGAAGAATTGAATAAAATCTATAGAGAGGCTGTATGGAAAGCTGTTTTTCCTAACAACCTAAATGAGGCTAGGCTCAATGTTGCAAAAGTTGATGTTACTCTAAGTAATGGACAGACATGGCACATTACCCCTAAAGATGGGCTAATATACCCCAAAACTGGTCCGAATATAGTAGTCCTGAACGCGCAGGAATCACAGGCTTTGGAAGGATTGACTAATAAGATCCGTTTTCAGGGTAAAAGTGCTGAAGTAGCTGCGAATGAGGTACTGTTTGGACTAAAGCAACAAGGCTATAAAATTAGCTCCGAAATGGAAAGAGCCATTAACGCCGTTAAACCTTTGCTTAATATTTCAGATGATATTGATCTAGTGGGTGTACTTAAAGGTTCTAATGTTTTGGAGAAACTGAAAGTAGCAGATAACCTTGAATTAACACCCAAGGAATTAGAAATATCAGGAACAGCTAAGTTTGTCAAATGGGGCGGCAGAGTTTTGGTCGTTGCATCTGTTGCATATGGAGTATACGAAATTTATGAAGTCAAAACATTAGAAGAAAAAGTTGAAAAAGGTGGGGAACTCGTGGGTGGATTTGTAGGTGGAGCCGCCGCCGCTGCCGTTTGGGGAGCGCCAGAAAATGGTGCTCCTGTAGCTGGACAGGTTGCTTATTTCTTTACCGTACTGGCTGGAGGAGTTGCTGGTTCGGTGATTGGAGGAGCCACTGCAAAAACAATCTATAAATTTGCTGTACAGAAGATAAACTAATTTAGATAGAGTGCGTTAAACGTACTCAAGTCTTTTTCGTACTAATCATTTGTGCGTTACACTTCGCTAACACACGCTACCGAACTAAAGAAAACTGCTTGATTTGAGATTAAATCGTACTTGCCCTTCGAGATTGAAACTTGAGGGGCGTTTTTTTATTTCGTGCTAACATTAAATTAGATGCAAATTTAGTGTCGTAGCCATATGATTAACCTTAGCCAAGACATTCAACCCCTATCCACCTTCAAGCGCAATACTAATCAAATGATCACCCAGATGAAAAACACTGGGCATCCCATAGTATTAACCATCAACGGCAAAGCGGAATTAGTCATCCAAGATGCGATATCCTATCAAAACTTGTTGGATAGACTTGAAGAACTAGAAACCATTATGGGAATTAGAAAAGGATTAGAAGACCTAACGCAGGGTTGCACTAGAACAGTGAATCAGTTTGTCGAAGAAATGCAACGAAAACATGGAATTTCAAGTTAAACTAACCCGTTCCGCAGAGCAACAAATAGAATTAATTTATCTATGGCTAAAAGAGCGCAATCCTGGAATATGCGGATCAATGGTTTAGAGGGGTAATGAATGCGATTGCAACATTATAAGACAAGCCTAGACGATGCTCCTTAATCAAGGAAAACCATTCCATATCTGAAGAGATTAGACAACTTCTTTATGGTAAATCAAGAGCCAAAT
>JBIKNH010000196.1:0-8245 GCA_044358815.1 Pseudanabaenaceae cyanobacterium
GTTTTCGTCCCATCGTGGCTAAGATCACGCCCCTATCATCGTGCAAACTGGGATCATTTGTCACCCACCTTAAACCTTCGTTAACAGTGTCTAGAGCGCCTTGCAAATTGTTGCGTTTGATTTGCACCCGTACCAACACTGTATAGCTTGGACCATAGGGATTTTCGGGATCAATTTGTTTGCTTTGATTCAGAACCCGCCGCGCTTCTTTTTCTGCATCATCAATGCGATCAGTCTCTAAATAGGCAAAAGCTAGCTCAGTTCTAGGCATCCAAAAATCTGGATCAAGTTCTAAAGCAAAACGGAATGAACTGGTTGCTTTAATCCATTCCTGTTGATACATCAAAATTTGTCCTCGTTCCAGATAATCGTTGGGATTTTCAATGAGTGGTTTTGGTGTATTGGTAGTATTATTACCTGTTTGTCCTTGCTCAGTAGCTTCTCTTTGTTCTCTCCAGCTAGCACGTTTTTGCTCTTGACTGAAACGATTGATCTCAATTGCTCTCTCTAAAGAAGTTAAAGCTTCGTTGAGATCAGGATTACCACGCCGGAAAGCCGCCCCGGCGCGACACCGCCACGAACGATAACTTAAGTTCAGTAGTTGCTTGTGTGCGGTCTTTTGGTTTTGCTCTAAACGAAAAATCCCCTCTAAATTCTGAGTTTCTACTAGTTCCGACGCTTTTTTACAACTCTCATAGGCGGTGTTAAAGTCCCGATACCAACCAGCACTAAAACCCTGTAGGAAAAGTACTTCAGCCTGAGAAATAATATCTTCTCTTTTGGTACTATTCTGATCAATTTTATTCAAAGCGCTTGTAAATTCAGCCTTCGCTTTGGTTGGTCTCCCCACACGCCACGCTTGATTTGCAGCCTCGAGATTGTAACTGATGGTATCCCTATCATGTACATTCGGAGAAACCCATTTCTCTTCGCTTAGATTAAGGTTTTTTGTGACTTTCTTAGAACTGACTTCCGTTGGGATTCCTTCTGCACCGTATTTGATAAAAATTGGAATTGGTATAGCTAGACTTAGGTTATATGCAATACGATTTCCCCGACCAGAAGCGTTCTCGACTGTGCCGTCAGTCATGCCATGAATCCCAATCACACGCCCCTCAGCATTGAAGACCGGACCACCGCTCATCCCCACCCGAGTTAGATTTGTATACATTAACCGATAACCCAGACCACGCTGATTACCCCCAGCCAAACTAAAAGCCGATGCGGTAGTGTTGACCAAATAACCAGCACTGGTTTCTAGTTTCCCTGATGCGGATGTATCAGAAGTACTAAGGGGAAATCCTGCGATAACGACTGCCGGAAATTTTGTTAAGTCCCCTAAACCGGAACTTGTACCAGTGGAAGTGCTAACGTTACCATTTGTTGAAATAGAACGCCGTTCATAAATATTAGGAAGAGAACTGGCTAGTTCGGCGGTGCGATAGGTACGGTTGCTCTTGAATGTAACTACTGCTAAGTCAACCTGTTTGTTTTGGTACAGAATATTACTCCTAAATACCCGACCTCCATGCTTCTGCCCGTCCGGAGTAGTAATCTCTAGCTTTGTGGATTTAACGTCTTTATCGTAATCTTCAAGATCTCTGATTACGTGCAGACAAGTGAGTACATAATAGGTGTTGTCTTTCTTTCCGATGATCACACCAGAGCCTGGATCGACTGCACTTCCTCCATCTTCTTCTGCTGCAATGCGCACCGTAGTCTGACGAGCAATTGTTTTGATTTGATCTTCATCATCATTGCTGGTCTGTCTAGTATTTTTTTGAGCACTGGCTATGCCACTACTTCCATTAATATTTAGGGAATACCATAGGGTTTGACTCCCTAGATCCGTAATGATTGCCATAACCACAAAGGTAATTAGCCAAGGTAATCTCAGCCACCAATTTTTTATAGGATTTTTTACAGAACTTTCTATTGCAAAACTATTACGAGGACGTAGCTGTGTGATGGGATTCAAAAGCAAGTTGAAGATGACAGGAGGTAATAGATTCTTAGACATGTTGGTTTAGTTGAGATTTAGTGAGAGATGGAGACTTACTAGAGAGATTCAGGAAATAAACCCTAGCTCTGGACTAAATCCCTTGTATTAATCCTTTTGAATTAATTCCCAGGGATTTAGTCCGCACATTTAGGGAGGATGAAGGGAGGATGATTAGTGAATATTTGTAGCGATTCTAGAAAGCAATCCGAAATAGACGACTACCCACAGAAGCTTCAATCAACTCAAAGATTAGTCCTTGGTTATTGGGATTGTCTTTGTTCCAAGCCCTATTACTAACTACCAAGTTCCCTGACCATTTCTGACCGTACTTAGCTTCAGGAACAATCGTACTAGTCTGTTTCCAAGTGATCGGAAATTCCTTGCTAGTTTCGTCTATGACTCGGACACCATTGAGACGGAAGAGAATCGACTTGCGGTCTTTTTCCGGTTTTTCGGCAGTATTGTCAATGGTGAAGCGCAACGCAATCTGATTATTACCTAAGGGTTTCGGTTGATCGAGAATCAAAGTAACGTTATCTTTGGTTTCCTGTTGCCAGCCAGTGGCAGTTGAACTAGTTTTGCCAGTACCATCACCGCCACTGTTAGTATCACCACTGTTAGGACCGCCAGCAGCGATAGCACTAGTATTATTTGGGACTTTCCGCTCGCTAGGAGCAAGTAGATTAGAACCACCCAATGGTTCTATGACATTAGCAACATAGCCATTGATGCGTTCATGGCGATAGGTGTCATATTTATTAGTATTAATTACATTCCGTAAATAATTTAAACGGTCTTTGGTTGCCGGATGAGTCCCAGAATAGCGCGGTTGGTCTCCCTCTGCTGCCGCCAGAACTTCCATCACATTCAGCAACCCGTCCGCTGGATACTGAGCCGCCGCTAATACCCGTGTCCCCAAAATATCGGCTTGTTCTTCTTGTCCTTTCTCACTATCAGACTGCAAGATGGGGAACAAGACATCGCCGAGGGGAATCAGATCTGCCCAAGCCGAGGCGGCAAAACGACTAGTCATTTTGAGGGTGCTATGGGAAAGCACTGCATGAGCCATTTCGTGGGCTAGTAACCCTGCTAATTGAGCTTCACTGTCCAATGATTTGAGCATTCCTGAAGCTAAAAAGACTTTGCCACCGGGAAACACAAAAGCGTTCAAATCATTGTTATTGTCATAGACATTAAACTCATATTCCATGTCCTTGCGACCGAATAAGGTGCCAAGTCGATCCCCAACTTTTTTGATATATCCATTCACCTTTTCATTTTGGATTAGGGTAATTTGTTTCTTATAGTCATTAGCCAGACGTGAACCAAGAGTACTTTCTCCAACCATTAAATCTCTTAATATGCCGCCTTTGGAGTTAGTTGAAGCCACCAAACCAGCTAGGACATCACTGGTGAGTTGATCTTGAGTAGCTTTCCGAAATAGTTGCAGGTAGTCATCAGCGAGTTTATTATATTTCGGGACATCTTTATCTTTGGGATTAAAAATGCCGAACTGCCGCGCCGCAATAGAAGCTAAAAGGTAAAGTTCGGTTTCCTTTTGTAAGGTATCAACCTTGGCTAGATCGGTATAATTCTTCAGTAGCGGATCAAGTAAAGCTTTTTCAGTAGAGTACTGAGCAAATCCCCGTTCTAAAACCTGAATTGCCGAACGGTACAACGATTTTTGTTTATCCTTGTCCTCAGTGCTCTTGGCAGTATCACTATAGTACTTAGCTAGTGCGACGTGAGCGGGGATAAATTCTGGATAGTCTTTGGTCAAAGGCTCCAAGGATGCAATCACCTTGGTTTCTAGCTTTTGTTCGATCCCCCGCTGTGCCAGCCGCCAATTGGACTGAGCTTTGGTTGACAATCTCTTGGGATCACTAATGGGATTCAGCCTACCGCGACCTGCGGGCAATTTAGGCTTAACCTGTCTTTGGATTTCTAGCGCCCGAGTTGAAGCCCCCTCTGTGTAAAATCGATCAGCTTGTACCAGTTTGTCCCAGTTAGGTCGCCTATATAGCCTAGTGGATAGTCCTTGGGCATGGGCAATGTTAACCAATACAAAAAACAGCCCAATGCAGAACAGAACTAGTCTATATCCCCACCAACGGGCTTGATATGGAAGATGATAAATCATTGTGTTTAGGGTTTGTTTAGTTGCTAACCGATTTGGCTAAGCGCTAACCAAACAAATATATCAAAATATATTCACCAAATCTACAATTAAATTTGCGCTTAAATTAGCAATTGATTCAATGGTAATTTGGGGTTATTTCTAGGACGAAATAGCAAACCAAATATGATCCAGCTAAATCATTACAACAAATTACTAAACTAAATTGTTAAGTCAGTCACTATGTCACTATGGATATGAATATATTCCTCCATAACATTTCTTTAGACTAAATAATTACACTACAATTACACCAGCCCTCGGTTTCGCACGTTTTCTGGAGCATTACTAATTACAGGTAAATGATGCACCCAGCGGAAAGTTAAATTAATCCGTGGTGGTACTGGGCGCATGGTTTTAGGCAACTGATGCCGCCAGTAATGTTGGGTTCCCCCTTGCATCAGTAATAGACTGCCATCTTTTAGATCTACTGCAACTTTACGGAGCGGATCAGCTTTATGCTTGAAATGGAATCGTCTTTGAGAACCGAAACTTAGGGAAGCAATACTCGGATTTTCTCCTAGTTCTGGTTCATCATCACTATGCCAGCCCATACTATCCTGTCCATTGCGGTACAGATTCAGTAATACACTATTAAATTTACTATGGGCGATTGGTTCAATAATTGTTTTTAACTGATAGAGCAAGGGCAACCAAGGACAAGGCAAATGGCTAATCCCAGAATAGGTATAGGCTGCATCACCATACCAAGCGGTTAATCTGGGGCTAGGATGGGTTTTGCCATAAATCTTGATATATTCCTGTTGCCAGTCCACCTGTGCCAATAAGACTTTAAAGATTTGGGCACTTAGGGCTGGGGTAAAAAAATCTTCATATAACAGCACTAGACCATCTTCATGAATGATCGTTTTTGGCGTGTCAGAGGCATTAATTAAATCACCGTTAGAGTGATGATATTCAATTAGTTCAGATCCTAAAGGAATTGGTGATTGGTTGTTCTGGAGAGGATTTGCCCCTTCGTCATCCTCTGCCATCGGTATAGTTAATTGTTCTGTCACGGTTAATTCACAATGAGTATTTTAGATTCAATCCCAATCTAATTACTGGAATAGATAGGGATCTAATTTATTCAGTTTTCTTGATTTGATTGATTTTGATTTATATCGAATTAGTTTATATCCAATTAGTTCATTAGGATAGATTTCGGCGGTTATAGTTCCTTAATTCTCGCAATAATTTTACTAGTTGAAGTAGGAATTTCAATCTGAATTAATTCTAGACTCGCCCCCACCGCCCTGACCGCTGGCATTTCTGGCAATGTATCTGGGGCATAGTCGCCACCTTTGACATAAATATCCGGCTTCAGCCCTAAGAGTAAATTATTAGCGGTGGTTTCCGTAAAGATTACCACTCCATCAACAGGCTTGAGGGCAGCTAACATTTCGGCTCGCTGGTCTTGGGGCACAATGGGACGGGATGATCCCTTCAGGGACTGCACGGAACTATCACTATTTAAACCAATCACCAAGGTTTTACCCAAGGCTTTCGCTGCTTGCAAATAACGAATGTGTCCCACATGGAGCAAATCAAAACAGCCGTTAGTAAATACCAGAGGTCGCCACTGGTCAGGCTCGGTAGCAATCGCCTCCTGTAGCGCGGGTAAGTCCCATACTAAATTAACGGCATTAACGCCAGCAACCCTAGAATTAGCCATAGAAATTAGCCATAGAAATTAGTCATAAAACTAGCGATAAATTATCAACTATTTAATTACCATTTAATTACCATTTAATTACTAGTTAATTACTAGTTAATTACTAGTGATTGATTACTATAGTCAATCAAATTAAGAATGGGACGTTATTTGGGGCTATTGTCAGACAAGATGTCTGACCTACAAGGCATCAATAAAGGTGGGACGGACATCTTGTCCGCTTATCTCCTTACAAGACTGTCCCAGAATTATTTGAAATAACTATAATAATTGATTACCAGTGATTAGCTATCAATTATTACCCCTAACTGACCACCCCCCAACTGGAAAAATTGAACCACTAATCAAACACCCATCACATTACGTCTCAAATTATGTCTTTAGCCGATTTACCACCGCTTGTAATTCGTTAAGTTGCATATTTTGGCTGCGAATCCGCCGCGATAAGAGCCGAATAATATTCACCGCAATACCTGGGGTTTCATCAATGGCTTCATAGAGTTGCTGTTGGGTCAAAACCAAACAATCACACTGGGTAATAGCAGTGACCGAAGCAGACCGAGGTTCAGCATCAAACAAAGACATTTCACCAAAACAACTCCCCTTATCCAAAATTGCCAGATCTTTTTCCCCTAAATGTACCCGCACTTTACCCACTACCACAATATAGAGAGATTTACCCTCCTGTCCTTCCGCAAAAATCATCCGTCCCCCTTGGAACGAAACTTCATTCATGATCGATGCCAAGCGCACCAAAAAGTCATCGCGTAACTCTTTGAAAATTGGTACGCCTCGCACCAGTAATAAGCGTTCAATGCTAGTTAGCATTCCAGTGGTAGGTATAGATTAATTGCCAGATTGATTATCGAACATTGATTGTCGAAGATTATCGAACTATGGGGCAAAAGGGTATTTGCCAGATTGATTACCCAGCGGTTGCGCCCCAGACGGTGGAGTGCCACTGGTCTCGCTGCCAAAATAACGGGCGATCGCTTGGGCTTGGGTGCTCACTAGGGGATCGCGGTCTTGCATCAGAACCGGTAACATCCGTTGCAAGGAGCGCGGCGATGCTACCTGTAAATATGCCATAACTGCTTCCCGCACGAACCCCGCCGGATGTTCTAAACATTGCAAAGTTAGTTCGGCAGGAATGCTCCACCTTGCTGATCGCGCCACATGAAAACAACATGCCAAAGTCCAGTCGCTAAAACAATGGTATTTTTCAATGATTTCGCATAGGCGCTCTATGCCACTCAAGGGAGTATAGGTGTGAATTTCGTGCAGAACCTGAATTTTGTCAATGATCGCCCGCTGATCCACCACATAAAGGATAGTTTGTTTGATGCTGAGATCGATGGTATTGTCCAGAATCTCCATCCCTTTGGCAATGCTGCTCTTAGATCCCGCCAAGATATTAAAAGCTGCCGCCTGAATTGCTGAAGGAGTGTAAAGAAATTTCATCAGTAAAAACGACCGCTCTAAACAGTCCTGAATTTCGCTCTGCAACGAGTCCCGTAATAAAGCTGCCTCGGAAAAATCAAATTTACTTTCAGGAATGTCTAATTCTGCGGACCAGGCTTCCCCCATAATCCGCAGTTCTTGCAGGATCATCGCCTCAATGCCATTGCGCCCAAAGTTTTCTAAGGTAATTTCTACCCCCGCTTCCGCTGGTACTTTGAGCAAAGTTTGCAAAATAGTCCGCCGCTCTTTGCCCCAAGAGGTCTGTAAATGATTTGCCAACAGAGACAGCGACGTAAATGTATTAATTGCCCCTAAAATCTCCCAAGCTTTGAGACGCACTCCAGCGGGGGCACGGCGTTGTTGAGCCAGTTCGATTAAAGGCTCAATGGCATCATCCCCTAGACTAACCAAGGCATCATAGGCGGCTTTGCGGGTGGATTTGTAATACAGTCCCCGCAATAATGACGGGAAATACTCAGCGGTGCGGGTGGCGGCGATGGCTTTGAGTAAGGCACAGCGCACCTCAATACTGCGATCTTGCAATAGTTGGGGCACATAGAATCGCAGTGACTGCATATAGGTGGCTTCGGCAAGGGCACGACAACCCAAAATTCGATCATGTTCTGAGGCACTGGTGAGCATGTGACGCAGGGTATTAGTGGCTTCGGCAACCTGTCCCGAAGTCCCTAAACGCATCATCAAAGCCACCGCTGTACTACGAATCATGGGATCTTGATCCGCCCCAAGATATTGCCGCAGTTCGGATAAATCTTGATTGCTTTCATCGGCTAGGAGACGATAGCGCAAACATAGTGCCTGTACTGCCGGAGTCACATCCAAGTCTGTCATTAAGGTCTGGATGGGTCGCAAATAAGCTTTTTCAGGGTTAAGGAGCATTGCCTCCAGGCTACGCCGTTGGAGTTCTGGGGAC
>JBIKNH010000198.1:0-8207 GCA_044358815.1 Pseudanabaenaceae cyanobacterium
TCTCCTGTTCTTATTCTTTCTGACTGATTTTCTACACTTCCCTTCCTCCTTACTTTTCCGAAAATGAATCCACCCTGCTTTCTAAGGGGGATTTAGGGGGATCAAAACTTCTCAAACACGCTCTTAAGGTATTTCAAGTCTAACAACGAATGTTTCTAGAGTTTTAGTCTCCCTTTTAAGTTTGCGGGGGAAATGTAAAGCACTGTTTTATCACTTCTAGATTTCGTCCTCAAGAGTAAATCTTGATCAGCTAGTCTATTCAAATAGCTTCTAGCAGTATTCTCGGTAGTTCCTAGGTTAACTGCGACTTGCTTTGCCATAAATTCTGTACCAGGTTTCTTCATCGCTTCTTTTAGAATCTCTAATTCACCTCTTTTGAGATATTTAGCAATAGGACTTTGCTCAATCCAATCTAGGAATTCATGGAAATCCTGTCTTTTGCTATCTAGATATTTATGAAGTGAATTAATCGCTTTCTCGATAGTATCAACCTGATTGTAAATAAAATACGTCAAATCAAATTCATCAGTTTCAGTATAGAGAAATGCCTTATCATAAGCACTGCGTTTTTCTTGGATTAACTTACTAATGGAAACATATTCAAATAACCAGTACCCTGACCTCAAAACACTCCAATAAAAAATTGCTCTCGCCGTTCTACCATTGCCGTCACTGAAAGGATGGATGTAAGCAATCATAAAATGGAGAATAATTGCTTTAATAATAGGATGAATGAAGTTACTTTGAGTAGAGTGGTTTTCATTAGCAAATTTACATAAATCCATAAGTCTATACTTCAAAGTCTCATGGTCGGGAGGATAAAACACATTATCTTCGTAACAATCAGAAACAAAAATATTATTATGATTTCTGAGTTCACCTGGTACTACATTGTTCTCAATGACATCGCGGGTCGCAATTTGATGCAATTCCAAAATAAATTCAATAGATAATTCGTCATTCTTGTGCTCAATTACTTTTTGCATTAACAAATAGTTATTCAGAATCATTTTCTGAGACTTATCTTTTGCTGGCAAATTTTTTTGCAGCATCTCTTTGGCGATCTCTCGAGTGGTTGAAGCACCCTCTAATTGTGCCGAGGTAATAGCTTCTTCTTGGATCAGACTTTTGATCAGATAGTGGTTTTTCTCCCGCGTAGATAGAAATTTATCATCGCTGATTTGACTGATATGCCTGATCCTTTGCTCAATCAGATATAGCTGAGCAAAAAGTGAGTCAGGAACACAATAATGAAAAATAAATTCTTTTTGATCAAATATGCGCAGGGGCAATATTTTGGCTATTAGTCTACGGGAAAGTTTGGTAGTTATCCAAGCTATAACTTCGTCATCCCCTGCTTGAACACGCCATTTAAACTCATGCCAGTGTAAATATCTGCCTTTAGCATCGGTTGCTTTGTACTTGCCCATTAAGTCAATTACAAGCTTAGGGTCTCTAATCTGTAGATCTTTAATCTCTTGTATTAGCTGTGTGAAAGGTTTAGGAACTTTAATTGTTGCCATAATTGCAATACTTCAACTCAAACTACTTTTCTTTAGTCTAGTACTATGTTGGAACCAAGCAAACGTAATTCCAGTATTTTGCGTTTACATTCTACAAATTAGGCGCATCCTGCATCAGATGCAATCCGCAAACTTTAACCGCAACGTAAAAACACTAATTAGAAATCCTTTAGCAAATAAACTTTTCCCTCACTCAAGCCAATCCCCCCACCCCTTAGCCACAAAGTCCCACCAAGCGCTACACTTAGGATCGTTCATTCGTGCATTGGCTCTGGTATCGTGGCAAATTTCTTATTGGAAGTTGGGACTGAGGAATTACCTGCTAGTTTTGTTATCGACGCACTGCGACAGTGGCAGTCTAAAATTCCCGCATCCCTCAATGACAAACAACTCAACCCCAGCAAGATTTCTGTCTATGGTACGCCCCGCCGTCTTGCGGTTTTAATCACTGGCTTACCCCAGCAACAGCCCGATCAGTCCCTTGAAGTTAAAGGTCCTTCCCTAGCTGCTGCTTTTACGGGCGGCACGGTGGACGGCGCACCCACTAAAGCATTACAAGGTTTTCTCAAATCAAAGGGAGTTACCCTTGACGATACATTCGTCCAAGAAACTGATAAGGGTAGCTTTATTTATGCCCGTCAGCAGATCCTGGGTCGTCCCACTGTGGAAATCCTCCAAGAACTTGCCCCGTCATGGATTACGGGCTTAGAAGGAAAACGGCTGATGCGTTGGGGGAATGGTGACCTAAAATTCCCGCGCCCGATCCGGTGGCTGGTGGCATTGCTAGATCAAGAAATTTTGCCCATCGCTCTGACTCACACTGCCACGGAAAGCATTACCGCCAATCGGTTTAGCCAAGGGCATCGCGTTCTGAGTCCAGGACCCGTCACCATCAAAAAAGCCACTGATTATGTTGATGCCTTACGAGAAGCCTCTGTCATTGTGGATGGAGCCGAACGCCGCCAAAAGATTTTGGATCAACTCAATGCCTTAGGGGAACTGATTAACGCTACCCCTGAAATTCCGACGGATTTGCTCGATGAAGTGACCTACTTGGTGGAATACCCCACCGCTATCACTGGGGAATTTGAACGGGAATTTTTGGAATTGCCCGCCCCCGTGATCAAAACCGAAATGGTTAGCCATCAGCGATATTTTCCGCTCCATGTCAGCCAAGATCCCGACAAGTTATTGCCCTATTTCGTCACCATCTCTAACGGCAATCCGGAAAAATCTCGCTTGATTGCGGCGGGTAATGGTCGGGTGATTCGTGCCAGACTTTCCGATGGTAAATTTTTCTATGACTCGGATCGTGCTGTCCATCTGGAAACCTTTTTGCCTGCTTTGAGTAAGGTGACATTCCAAGAGAAGCTCGGTTCTGTCGCTGATAAAGTAACTCGCCTCAGAGCGATCGCCCAGATTGTGGTCAATGCCATTAGTAACCTCAGCCCCACTGCCGCCGAACAAGCAGAAATTGACCGCACCGCTGCCCTATGTAAAGCAGATTTGGTATCGCAAATGGTCAAGGAATTTCCGGAACTTCAGGGCACAATGGGTTATTACTACGCCCAAACCAGCGGCGAATCTGCCACCGTCGCCCAAGGAATTCGCGAGCATTATCAACCTCGTGGCGCTGGGGATGCCTTACCCCAATCCCTCCCTGGACAAATTACCGCCATCGCCGATCGCCTTGATACGTTGGTAGGCATTTTCGGCTTGGGGATTATTCCTACGGGTTCTTCTGATCCTTTTGCATTGCGTCGCGCTGCCACTGGTGTAGTGCAAATTACCTGGGAAAATCACTATGCCCTCAATTTACCCCAACTGCTTCAAGGGGTGATTGACCTGTATCAGTCCCATGAATTACTAACTGAACCAGCGGCAACCGTCCAAGCCAATCTGATCAAATGGTTCCGGCAACGGTGCGAAACCCTATTACAGGATCAAGGTTTAGACTACGACCTAGTGGATGCGGTCTTAGGTGTAGATGACTTGGGTTATACCAGCATCAATCTCAGTAATCTAGACACATTGCAAACTAGAGCGCAGACTCTACAACAAGCACGGCGCGATGCCACCCTAGGCAAGGTCTATGAACCAGTGAACCGCGCTACCCGTCTGGCAAGTCAAGGGAATCTGCCCCTTGATGTGGTGGATGTGAGTACCGTCGTGGAGCAAGCCACCCTGACGGAAGCCGCCGAACAAAATCTCTACCAAGCGGTGCTGGACTTACCGCAAAATTGCAGTTATCAAACCATGATGACCGCTTTAGAAACCCTCACCCCAGTACTCAGTAAATTCTTTGATGATTTACTGGTGATGGCAGAGGATCTAGGAGTGCGCCAAAACCGCCTGAATCTTTTGGGCGTAATTCGTAACTACAGCCGACAATTGGCAGACTTTAGCGTAATTTCGCGATAATTCCCTAATGATCACCGCTCCTGAATCCACCTCAACACTGATCAAAATCGTGCGGTTATTGCGTTGGCATAAACCCGCCGGACGACTAATCCTCATGTTGCCAGCCCTCTGGTCTGTGGTTGCCGCTGCCATTGTCCAGCATGATCTGCCCCACTGGGATTTACTGCTAGTGGTAATTCTCGGCAGCATTGCCACCAGTGCCGCTGGTTGCGTGATCAATGACCTCTGGGATCGCGATATTGATCCCCAAGTGGAACGAACTAAAAGCCGTCCCTTGGCGGATCGTTCTCTATCTTTACAGGTAGGGATTGCCGTACTTGGTTTAGCGGGCGTTTGTGCGTTTTTGCTGGCTAGTTACCTAAATTGGCTGAGTTTTGGGCTGTGTTTCGCTGCTGTGCCCGTAATTGCCATTTATCCCGCTTGTAAACGTTTTTTCCCTGTGCCGCAGTTGGTCTTGTCTATTGCTTGGGGGTTTGCAGTACTAATTCCTTGGGCAGCGGCTACGGGATCTCTGACTGTAGCGGCTTGGCTGCTGTGGGGGACTGTTTTGGTTTGGACTATGGGATTTGATACCGTCTATGCCATGAGCGATCGTACTGATGATTTGCGGGTGGGGGTCAAATCCAGTGCCCTATTTTTCGGGGATCAGGTGGTCAGAGCCATTGGCAGCTTTTATGCCTTAACTTGGCTAGGCTTGATTGCCCTGGGTTGGCAACTTAACCTTAGTTACATTTACTACGGTGATTGCCTAGTGGCTGGACTAGTATGGATTTGGCAATGTCGGCAATTAATCCAACCAACCATGCCCAGCAGCAACTATCAGCTTATGTTTGGGCAGAATGTCTGGATCGGTTTTATTGTCTTAGCGGGGATGTTGCCCTCTGTGTTTGCAGTGTATAACTAGAGTATGTATGACTCGATGCAGTTGCATTTCCGTTGAAATCTAGGTAAAACTAGGTAGATGAACCGCACTGTATAGATCCAAATTGATCCAAAATCAAACTGCTGTCATCATCCAAGCCGAAGTAAATTCTTACAGATAAATTCGTAAAGACCCATAAAAAGTCATGAACAACATTCAAGAACAAATTAAAGAAGAAGTTGTCGCTGCTCGCGAAGCTTGCGAAATCAGCGGTCCTGGTTCCAAAGAATGTGCTGCTGCTTGGGATGCCGTTGAAGAATTGCAAGCCGAAGCCTCACACCAAAAACAAGGTAAGGAAAAGAACTCCTTAGAAAAGTTCTGTGATGACAACCCCGATGCTGTAGAGTGCCGCCTCTACGAAGACTAATTGATTGGGTACTGATCAAGTTCTGATCTAATTCCGGTCAAGGTCATAACCACAGCACAAGCTTTTTACCTTTTGTCCTAGACTAGTCCTGCCATCGAGTGAGTCACCAATTGCCTCTGATTGGTGGGCATCCTGGAGCCGCAAGTAGTCGAAAGTCAAATTTTCAATCTGCTATTTTAGTGCATCTGCTAGTTAGCGCTGCTGCTAATTAGCCAAGTACCAGCTAAGTGTTAGCTAAGAAACTCCATTGCCGGATTTTTGCTCAGGCTCCCTGACTAAAGATCCTCGGTTGTGGGGTTTTTTAGGTTTTACTGGATTTTAGTGGGTGGCTTGCCAGCATAACCCAGCAAAATCAACCCAAGATCAAGTTGAAACTAGGCTAAAACCCAGCCAAGTTAAGAAATATCACTCTATTTTGCGTCTAGTTTACGATTTAAGTCCTTACTGCAAAGTATGTGACAGAATCCTTCAAGTAGACTAGATCATAGTTAATTTTATTATTTTTATCCATGTCGCCATGCATCTGAGTGAAATTGTGCACCCCAATCAATTGCATGGGTTGTCTATCCCGCAATTGGAATCGATCGCCCGTGAGATCCGCCAGAAACATCTAGAAACTATCGCCGCCACCGGAGGGCATTTAGGTCCTGGTTTGGGCGTAGTTGAGTTAACCATCGGCTTGTACCAGACCCTTGATCTAGACCATGACAAGGTGGTGTGGGATGTGGGGCATCAGGCTTATCCCCATAAGTTGCTCACGGGACGCTATGCACAATTCCACACCCTGAGGCAAAAAGACGGGATTGCTGGTTACCTGAAGCGCTGCGAAAGTAAGTTTGACCATTTTGGCGCGGGTCATGCTTCCACTAGTATCTCTGCGGCTTTGGGGATGGCGATGGCTCGTGATGCCATGGGACTGCATCATAAGTGTGTGGCAGTGATCGGTGATGGCTCTTTGACCGGCGGCATGGCGCTAGAGGCAATCAACCACGCCGGACATTTGCCTAACACTAATTTGCTGGTGGTTTTGAACGACAACGAAATGTCGATCTCCCAAAACGTCGGCTCTATTCCCCGTCACCTGAACCGCCTCCGTCTCAATCCCAAGGTGCAATCCTTCAGCGACAATATCGAGGGACAAATCCGTAATATTCCTTTCGTCGGCGAACAGATCAGCGGCGAACTGGAGCGGATCAAAGACAATGTGAAAATTTTGACGATGGTGCCCAACAAGGTCGGCGCAGTATTTGAAGAACTGGGCTTTACCTATATTGGTCCCGTTAATGGTCATAACCTGCGGGAGTTGATCGACACCTTTACTATGGCTCACAGCATCAAGGGTCCGGTGATGGTCCATGTTTCCACCACCAAGGGTAAAGGTTACAGCTACGCCGAAGCCGATAAGACCGGATACCATGCGCAAAATTCCTTTGATTTGGCAACGGGTAAGGCTAAGGTTTCTGCATCCAGCAAACCCAAGCCACCGAGTTATTCCAAGGTTTTTGCTGACACGCTGATCGCGATGGCGAAAAAAGACCGCCGCATTGTGGGAATTACCGCAGCGATGGCAACGGGCACCGGTTTAGACAAGCTCCAAGAAGCCTTGCCCCATCAGTATATTGATGTGGGTATTGCGGAACAACACGCCGTAACCCTAGCTGCTGGTATGGCTTGCGATGGGATGCGTCCCTTGTGTGCCATTTATTCCACATTCCTACAACGGGCATTTGATCAGGTAATTCACGATGTCTGTATTCAGGATTTGCCAGTATTTTTCTGCTTGGATCGGGCAGGTATTGTAGGGGCTGATGGTCCGACCCACCAAGGGATGTATGACATTGCTTATTTGCGTTGTATTCCCAATATGGTGCTGATGGCTCCAAAGGATGAAGCCGAACTCCAGCAAATGTTAGTTACTGGTTTGACTCACAATGGACCCATTGCCATGCGTTATCCCCGTGGTAATGGTATGGGTGTTCCTTTGCACGGCGAAGACTGCGCTCCTTTAGCCATTGGCAAAGCGGAAGTCTTGCGCGAAGGTGGGGATGTGTTGCTGGTTGCCTATGGTTCACAGGTTTACCCAGCCTTGCAAGCAGCGGAAATCCTAGGCGAACATGGCATTAATGCTACGGTGGTTAATGCACGGTTTGCCAAGCCTTTGGATATTGATTTGATTGCTCCCTTAGCCCAAAAGATTAAGAAGGTGGTCACTTTGGAAGAAGGTTGTTTGATGGGTGGTTTCGGGAGTGCTTTATTGGAAGAGTTTGCTGATCATGGCATTCAGGTTCCTGTACAGCGGATCGGTGTGCCGGATGTTTTAGTCGAGCACGCTTTACCGGATCAGTCTTTTGCAACCTTGGGCATGACCAGTGGACAAATTGCTGAACGCATTCTCAAACACCATTTTGCTGAGAAAGCTGTCGCAGTCTAAAGTGAATAGAATTTCTCCATTCAGCCAATTCTAAAACTTAGTTCCATTAGCGCTCCTTTGTCTCTTAAATCAAATTTTTGATCAAAGATGACTGGGGGCGCTCTCACTTTCTAAACATTTGTTTTTTCTAGACATTCATGATTTATCCAAAAATATTTATCCAAAAATATTCACCCAACGATATTTACCCAACGATGGCTTCAATTAAAATCGCCATCAACATCCCAAAAACAGTGGCAGTTAAATAACGACCAATAGCGGGATGTTCTCCCAACAAATACTGATGATTACTGGCGGATAGAAATAGAGACCATGCCTCGGTAGCACTAATCCGCTCAAATCGGTTGAACTCAGGACAAAATATCTTACGCATCAGATGACTGTAGGAAAACTGGCTCATGGTGAATAGGGATATTCTAGGGAGTGTCATCAAATAGGTAAAGTAAGGAGAGTAGTTTTGCAACAAATCAAAGACAATGACAACACGACGCTACGCATTGCGTGATGACCAATGGGAACGAGTCAAAGACCTATTACCAGGAC
>JBIKNH010000031.1:0-27283 GCA_044358815.1 Pseudanabaenaceae cyanobacterium
GAAGTCGTCCTTTTTGATAGCATCCCTGTGGGATCAACTTATGTTTCTTCTTCGGCACAGTACTCATATTTTACTGGGGACAGTCTTGGTAATATTTTAGGAGATATTGCTGCTGGTGAATCAAAAACTGTTGATATTACTGTCAAAACTCCAATGGTTGTGGGGAAAATCAGTAATTACGCCAGTATTCAAACCAACACATATGATCCTAATTTCTCAAATAATGGCAGTCTTTTGACTTCAACCGTAGAGGTTCAGAAGATCAAAACTCCTATAGTAGATCTCAGTATCATTGCCGACACAACACCGATAAATCCCACTGCGAACAGTAATTTTACACTGTCCTTCACCGTCTTCAACTCAAGTGACACCAAGGCAACAGGCGTAATATTCACGGGTCAACTTGCGGCTACTCTGACGAATCTCATTTCCAGTGTTGGTACTATTGATGCCAATCAGTTACTGACAGCCAATCTAGGAGACATCGAAGCAGGCGCATCTCAGACCATCACCATTCAAGCTCAGGCTCCGCAAAACGGCGCTGGCATATTTAACGTCCTCAATGTTCGTTCCAATGAGAAAGATTTAGACCTAATTGACAATCTGATCACCCAAGACATCTCATTTACCAATAACATCAAGGTGGCTGAAAATATTGCCACTGGTACGGTGATTGGCGCGATCGCCGCTGCCAGCGATAACCTGACTCTAAGTTTGACCAATAATGCAGGTGGGCGATTTGGCATTTCTGGTATGGACTTAGTAGTTGCCAATGGTAGTCTGTTGGATTATGAAACTAATAAGAGTCACGATGTAACGTTGCAAGCAGTCGATGCCCAAGGTGTAACTTACAACAGAACTTTCACCATTGACTTAGTTGATCAAGCTATATTTACGATTGATAATCAGACTATTACGGAAGGAAACACTGGTACTAAGACGATAAACTTTACGGTGAGCTTGACTGACCCATGTACCACCAATGTCAGCCTTAACTATGCCACAGTCGATGGTACGGCTTTAGCTGGTTATGACTATACTGCCACTAACGGCACACTCTCATTTGCTCCAGGAGAAACCAGTAAAACCATCGCTGTAGAAGTTTTCGGTGACTTATACAATGACGGTAATGAAACTTTCAAATTACAACTGAGCAGTCCGACTAATGGCACACTGGCTACAAGTTACGGCACTGCGACAATTGTTGACGATGACCCAGCAGATTTAGGTATTAGTAATAGCATTCTGAATGAGAACATCGCGGCTAATAGCGTGGTGGGTAACTTCAGTCGAGTTAATGCCGATCCTAATGGTGGCAATACTTTCACCTATAGTCTTGTGGATGGTGTAGGAAGTAATGACAACGGCGCTTTTACGGTTGTGGGTAATCAGCTAAGAATCAATGCTTTGCCTAACTTTGAAGCTAAATCCACCTATAGATTATTAGTGCGTACCGCCGATGGAACAGGAGCTAGTTTTGATAAAGCTTTCACCATTGGGATTAATGATGTCAACGAAGCGCCCATAGTAGCGAATCAAATTGCCAGCCAACAAGCCCAAAATGGCAAAGCGTTCTCATTCGTTTTACCGAGCAATATCTTCATCGATCCTGACGCAGGCACAACCCTAAGCTATGCCATCAATCAAAAGCCCGCTTGGTTAAGTTTCGACAGTAATACGAGAACCTTCTCTGGTACTCCTACGGCTACCGGCATAAATAATATTTCCATTCAAGCTAGCGATGGCACATTAACTAGTGGGTTGGCGAACTTCAGTATAATTGTCACAGAACCTGTAAACCTTGATGTGACTCAATCCAACCAAACTGCAACTGTCTTAACTGGAAGCACTCCTAACATCATTGCCTGTGGTAATAACGATGACAATATTGATGCTTCGGCAACTACTGGCAACAATAACTTCAGTGGTGGCGGCGGTAATGATAGGCTGATTAGCGGCTCTGGTAATGACATTATCGATGGTGGTATCGGCAATGACTTCCTTAGTGGTAATGCTGGAGTAGACCGTCTCTATGGTGGTGACGGCAATGATACGCTGATCGGTGGTACTGGCAGGGATTTGCTTGTTGGTGGCAGCGGTGCAGATCTGTTCGTTTTGGGAACCCTCGGCGTAGATGCTGATACTCTTCAAGATTTCAATCAGTCTCAAGGAGATAGGATTGGCTTAACTGGCGGTGTTATTACCTTCGGTAGTTTGACCATCACGCAAAATCTGACTAGAACCGAAATCCGTAATGGTAGTGACTTGCTAGCTACTTTGCTCAATTACAACAATACGTTAAATCCTTTGGTATCAGCTAACTTTGTCGCTTACCCTTAGACTCGGAGCCAAGAGACTTTAGGACTGATATTGATTTCGGCAAGATTTTTATATCCGAAAGAAGTCTATCAGTTCTGACCAACTCAAAACTGTTATAGAGAATTCAAATAAAAAATATAGCTTCGACCTTGCTCAGCTAGCTTACACCGAGGACTGGGCGGAATCAAAGCCCACTTTACAAATCATTTTAAACAACTATATCTTTACATAAGGTTTTCCCAACACAGTTCTCTTTTTCAGGAATCAAATCGGAAATCCTAGCTTAGTCCTCAGCCAACCGATCCAGTTTTTCCCTAATTGATAATTGCACCAAGGTACGCATTAGATTCACTCCTGCAAAGAAAGTACAGGCAAAAATAAATCCCGCCCATTGAGCATAAATCCCATTGCTGGCAATCAGTAAGACCACGCCTACCAAGGCAAGAAACCCTGTGATACAGGCGTAAATCAAAGCTTTAACGGCGATATTCATCCGTTTTAGCGCTCGATCATTTTCCGTAGAACGCACTTGAATCAATAATTCCCCCCGTTCAATCCGTTCTTCTAAACGTTCTAATAAAATCTCCATTCGACTAGGTTTATTGATTTGATAGGTAATAAAATCCTTCGCTTGTCGCGCTAGTTCGCCTAAGGTATTGCCGCGCCCTTTGGTGACGACAATGCTTTTAATAAAAGGCTGTGCCGCTGCGGTGAAGTTATATTCCGGATCGAGAATACGAGCAATGCCATCTAGGGTAGTTAGAGATTTCAGAATATAGGTCATTTGGGCGGGCAAACGGAACGGCTGCCGTTCAAAAAGAGTAATCACTTCGCTCTTGATTTGTTCAAAAGCACGAATATCCACCGGTTTTTCTGTAAATCGATCTAAAACGAACTTCATTAAGCGTTTGACCGGACTCATATCGGCAATGGGTTCAATCAATCCCATATCCGTTAACATGGCAATCACTTCATTGGTATCCTTCCGTAATACCGCGAAAAATGTCTTGACCATTTGGTCTTTGTCTAGGGCTTTGACTTCCGCCATCATGCCATAGTCATAAAAGATCAAACTACCATCGGGACTGACTGCCAAATTACCCGGATGGGGATCGGCATGGAAGAACCCATCTTGTAGCAGTTGTTTGAGGTAACAACAAATTCCCAATTGATTAATCTCTTTCGGATTTAAACCACAGGCTTCTAAAGCTTGGCGGTCATTCACTTTGATGCCAGGCACATATTCGAGAGTCAGCACCTGGGCTGTGGCATATTGCCAATAAACCTGTGGCACGATAATACGGGGATAACCGACAAAATTGTCCCGAAATCGTTCCGCATTTTTACCTTCATTGAGATAATCAATTTCTTGATAGAGAATCGTAAAAAATTCTTGATAAATCGCTTCTAGATTATATTTCTTGACCCAATCAAACAGACGATCCCAAATTTTGAGCAGTTTACCCACCGCCACCAAATCTAAATCGAACAATTGGCGCAGTCCAGGGCGTTGGATTTTCACTACGACTTCTTCACCAGAGTACAGCCGTGCCCGATGCACCTGTCCCAAACTTGCTGCGGCTAGAGGAGTTTCCTGAAAATCCCGAAATAGACTATAAACCGAGCGCCCTAATTCCTGCTCAATAATCAGCCGCACTTCATCAATACTAAAGGCGGGTACATTATCCTGAAGTTCGCTGAGGGCTTGGATATACTCTGGGGGCAACAAATCCACCCTAGTAGATAGAGACTGCCCCACCTTAATAAATGTCGGTCCCAAATCTAACATGGTTTGCACTAGCCATTTTGCCCGTTTCGTGCGGGTGCGGGAAGTGCGATCCTGCCAGAAATTATCCCACCATAGGTAAAATAAAAATTGAAACGAAGCGATAAAAACTTCTCGCTGTCTACTTAAGGGAGAATAGCGAATCCTTTGCCAGCGCAGTAACTTAGACTTAGGACGAAGGTTAAGCACAAACATACTCTAGGGTTGAAAGGGCGTGGTCAGAGATAGCGAATGATCTATAAAATCAGTAAATTACAGGTAATTACCAGTAATTGTGAGTGATGGATAATTGAAAAGTTGTGACGGGTTTAGTTTATCTTGAGTCAATGTCTCGTTGAGTTTTAAGTCACACACTGGGTTTACGCATTGCGTGACATATTAGCCATCTTGTTAAGTCATCCTAGCAAAATTTGCCCCTAAATCTGCTAAAGTGTGACTCAAATCATAGTCATCAAGCATATTTAAAGCATATCTTATGGCTATAACATCGATCAGTGTAGTTGAGATTAAGTTTGCTTGACGGTGAATTTGAGATTCTCAACAATGATTAAGAACGACTACTAAGGAAAGTTCAAACCCATGGCGGACATTAGCAAAGACGAGATTCGCGAGCGTTTAGGTAATATCGATCAAATCCGCGATATTATTTTTGGTGCACATTTACGGGAATATAACAGCCGTTTGGAAAAGCTGGAGAACCAATTAGCAGAATCGATTCAAGATATTCGAGAGCGGAATCAAGAGCTTAAAGCGGCTTTTACTACTGAATTGCGAGCTTCCCTAGAAGCCATTGACAAACGGCTTAAAACCATCAGTAATATTTCCCAAGAGGAAACCGCTGATTTACGGCAGCAGGTGGATCGGCTGAATCGAAAATTCTCTAGCAGTTTAGAGCAGCTTGACGAAACAGTGGCTGAGCATAAAATGGAACTCCATGATGAGATTGCTGATACTAGAGACAAGCTTCAGTTTGATATTCGTGAGTTAAAGAACTTCTTGCTTGAAGAATTAGATCGTCACGTTTCCATGATGCAGGAAGTCAAGGTCTCAAAGGATGACATGGCAGAACTACTGTTTGAGTTGGGAATGCGTTTAAAGGGAAAAGAATTTGCGCCTGAATTGCGTCAGGTGGCTAATGTTGAAGTGGATCAGAACTATAGCCTTCTGGAGTCTGTAGCAGATGCTTCCGCCGAATCTAAGAACCTAAAGTCTGACATTGGCTTCCGTCCCCGCGCCACTAGCCGCAAGTTATCGATGGATAGTTAACCTGCTCTGAATACCTCTTAATGCCTTGACTATGCTTAGCTAAGTTACACCGAGGGCTGAGCGTAGTCGAAGCTGTATTTTTTATTTGATTGAGTTATCTATAATCAGTTATGGATGTACCAGCAGCTAATCATCGTGATCATGGTTCAGATCCCCTAACTGGTTCTTTAACAGAATCGGACTTATCTTTGCTGCTGGACTTGATTTCAGTTGATGAATCATCTCGTCAAGATAGTTCTATTATCCAAGATGATTCTACAGTTAAGTCTACGGTTAAGCAAAATACAGAATCAATTCCATCATCGGTTCTGTCGCCAACGCCAGCTAAGTCATCACATAAATCGCCACATTATCAGTCAAGTTCACCGCGCCCATCTTATCTGAATTATCAAGCTAAATCAGCTAAAGGAATTGGAAGACAGGTTAGGGAACAAGTTATAGACATCGTTTCGGAAGCTATACCTACAGAGTCACCCGAAGATACTCTGACGAATCCCCTGATAAATGAATTACCTAATCAAGTATCTCAAAATCAAGTATCTCAAAAATCTACCTATCCCACTACTAGCCTTCTTGAGGAACTAGGATTAGTAGCTGCTGATCATAAGGCGAATAGTAATCAAAACTCATCCTCTGAGATAATATTCCCTGCAAAATCTCTAGATAATCAACCGTTAAATAATATAAATAATAGCCCTGAAATTGCAGAAAAAATTAATTTAGAGCAACCAACTAATTTTGGAGAATCTGATAAAACGACTGCTAAAACGACCGCTGAAGATTTGATTCAAGCCCCTGATATATCTCTGTTACAAACTATTTTAACCCCTCCAGAAATGGATCGGGTTGGTGCTAGTTTAGAGGACTTAAGCGAACGCTTAAAAAGAATTGAAGATCAGGTTTATAGCCCTGAGTTACAAAATAAACTTGATAATTTTGAAGCCCAAATCAATGATCGACTGAATGATCAGACCCAGCAGAATGCCTTAAATGAATTAAGTAGTAACTTAGCCTCTCTATCTCAAGGTTATAATAATATTCCCTTAACCTTAAAAGAACTAAATCAGCGGATCAGTAAATTAGAAGAAAATATATTTGACGGCGATAAATTACTAACATTAATTCAATCCATTTGGTTAAAGCTAAATGATCAGGTCATGGCACAACATACAGCAGAAATTACTGCCAGTTTTGTCGCAATTATTGATGAGGTAATTCGCCAAAGAATTAAAGAAAATCACGCGCCTTTGAGCGAAGCTTTAGCTGAAATTATTGCTGAAATAATTCAAATTCATGTAAACTCCTACCCCGATCAAATAGCTATAGCCATCGCGCCTGAAATTGCTACCGCAGTTAAAGAACAGTCGCGAATTGATCAACGGGCAATTATTGAAGCTCTCGGTCCGCAAATGGGAGCCGCTATTAAACAGCAAATCCTTTTGGAACGGGATGCGATGGTGGATGCCCTTTATCCTGTAATTGGTAATACGATTTCTAAATATTTAACGGAAGCAATTCGGGAAATCAATCAGCGAGTAGAAAATACTTTTTCCCTTGATGGCTTGAGTCGTAAGATTCGAGCGAAATTACAAGGAGTTTCCGAGGCGGAACTGATTTTGCGTGAATCATTTCGGTTTGAGATTCGAGCAATTTTCTTGATTGAAAAATATTCTGGGTTGGTCATAGTAGACTTACAGGCTAGTGAATATAAGACTAGTTCTACTCCCCTTGAGGCTGAGATGATTGGTGGCATGTTGACCGCAATTCGGAGTTTTGTCAGTGACTGCCTGAGCCGTGATACGCAGTTTACAGAAGTTGATGCCATTGAATATGGTCAGGCGAAAATTCTATTAGAAGTTACTGGTTATTCATATTTAGCAGTAATTGTGGAAGGAGAACCGCCAAAGGATTTTATTCAAAAAATGCGTGATATTCTCGGCAGAATTACCCAGCGATATGAGAAGGAACTCAAGGGTTATGACGGTGATCCTCGTAAAGTTCCCACTGAGGTAAAGACTGCTCTGGCTATATTAATGGAATATGATGTCAATCGTGGTAAAAGTGGCGGTAATTTTAATCTAGTATATGTCCTAGGAGCATTACTGTTAGGTGGTTTAGGTTGGTTTGGCTGGCAGTTCTATCAGCAATATCAATGGCAACAATTGGAACAAAAAATTAGCTCCCAATGGCAAAATGATTCTACGATGGCGCTCTATCGCTTGTCACCGAAAGTTACGGCGGAGCGGGTCATTCTCAATGGTTATGTTCCAAATGTAATGTTAAAGCAGCAAGCATTGAACCTAGTGGAACAAGTGATTCGTCAAGAACATTTAGATTTAACCATTGATAATCGCCTGATTGCTATGGAAGCCCCTCGAAATCCCAAAGATACCGCAGTGGAAGTACAGCGTTTAACTCAAAGTTTTAATCAGACCTTATCACGTACTCCGAATTTTGGGTTACGGTCTCAGTTCATTGATGGGCAGGTCATTCTCAGTGGGACAGTGACAGATGCTGCCACAGCGCAAAGGATTTCCCAAAGTTTTAGTCAAGTGCCTGGAGTGCGTTCGGTAACTAATACACTGGTGATGCGTCCGGTGACAATTTCCACCCAAATCTATTTTGTGGAAGGGGAAAGCGATATGAAACTGAGTGATTTACCGAAGTTAGTGGCGGTGACTAATTTTCTGGAAAGATATCCAGACTATCACATTAAAATTTTGGGCAGTAGTGATCCCCGTGGTGATGTGGCAGCGAATTATCGTCTTGCGTTACGCCGTGCCCAAAGTGTCGAACGGGAATTAATCAAGCGGGGTATTGCGAAGCAGAGAATTAAGTTAATACCAATGGTGCTAGATGCTTCAGCGAATAATAATTCTAGTCCACCCCAGGGGGAACCAGTACCAGAATGGAAGTTAAGGCGAGTGGAATTTTTAGTCGTGCCGCCACCAAATTAGGGAATTGCTGTTAGTTCAAACCTAGTTAGTTTAGATCCCAGTAACTTAATCTGTTTAACCTTGAATCTGATTTGTGAATTTAATGATAAATTTAGAACATTTAGCCCTAGTGGTGATGGCGCTGATTTTCGGTGCTTGTATTGGCAGCTTCTTGAATGTGGTGGTGTATCGGTTGCCAGCGGGTTTATCTCTGGTGCATCCGCCATCCCGCTGTCCCCACTGTCACCACCGTTTGCAACCTCGCGATAATATCCCTGTTTTGGGCTGGATTTTGATCGGTGGCAAGTGTCGGTATTGCCGTAGCCCCGTGTCATGGCGGTATCCGGCGGTCGAAGCGCTCACGGGTTTGTTATTTGCTGGGTTAGCCTCGGCACTAATCGCCAAAGTCAGCCTGATCGCCTTGGTGTTTTATGGTGGTTTTGCGGCATGGTTATTGGCTCTAGCGTTGATTGACCTAGACACCATGACTTTACCGGATCAGTTAACTAAATCAGGTTTGGTTTTGGGCTTGATCTTTCAGCTCCATCAGGGAATTTGGCAAGCCCAAGGGACTACCAACTGGGCGGGGGCGTTACTGTTTGGGATCACGGGGATGGTGACAGGCTTATGGCTATTGGATTCGATCCGTATTGGGGCAAGGTATTTCCTAGGTAAGGAGGCGATGGGGGGCGGTGATCCCAAACTAGCGGCAATGATTGGGATGTGGTTGGGATGGCAGCAGGTATTGTTAGTGGTGATGGTGGCGGCATTTCTAGGGATGATCGGTGGACTAATTCAAGTCATTTCCCAGCGTAAATCCTTACCTTTTCCCTTTGGTCCTTGGCTGAGTTTGGCAGCCTTAATCGTATTGGTATTTGGTGAAGGTTGGATGGATCAATATTTGCAATGGTGGGGATTGACTAATTGATACTAGTCAATGGTGACCCACCCATCAGCCGATCATCATACAAACCTGCATAAAAAACCGTATAAAAAAATAGGTTATGATCTGGCAAAATTCTCGATTGAGGGACGATGCAAGATTTACCTCACCCTGGAAACTCAGTCTTGCTCAACCTTTAGCTGAAACTAGTGCTCGATCTTGCCTTTACCCCTGGAATTACACTGTTCACGACATTGTTAACGCCACTGTTAACTACACTGTAACTATCATCTTCAATTAGCATCTTTGCCCCCTAACCCCCTGATTACGCCATGTCTTCCCTGTTAGATAATCGCTATCAAATTCTCAGTGTGTTGGGTAGTGGTGGTTTTGGTGATACTTTCCTTGCGGAAGATACCAAAATCCCCTCCCGTCGCCGCTGTGTGATCAAACAGCTTAAACCAGTGGCAGACAACAGCAAAATCTATGTCTTGCTTCAGGAGCGATTTCAGCGGGAGGCAGCAATTTTGGAATCCTTGGGGGAAGGTCACCCGAATATCCCTAAGCTTTACGCTAACTTCAGTGAGAATGATTTATTTTATTTAGTACAGGAATGGGTTGATGGCGACACCCTAACCCGTCGGGTGCGGGATCAAATGCGTTTACCCGAAGCCCAAGTTCGTCATTTATTGCAAAAATTGCTGACGATTCTGGAATATGTCCACAGTAAAGGAATCATTCATCGGGACATTAAACCAGAGAATATCATTCTGCGTCGCAGTGATGGCGAGCCGTTCTTGATTGATTTTGGGGCAGTTAAAGAAACCCTAGGGGCAACTCAGTTAGCCCAAAATCCGGCGCAAAATCCCTTTGGTGGTAGTTTGTCCATTGCCATTGGCACCCCTGGTTTTATGGCTTCGGAACAGTCGGCGGGACGACCAGTTTATAGCAGTGATTTGTATAGCTTGGCGGTGACAGCGGTGTTTATGCTCACGGGGCGATCGCCGCAGGAGTTACCCACCCACCCCAAAAATGGCGAACTGCTCTGGCATGACTACGCCGGTGGTGTATCCCCTGGGTTACAGGCAGTTTTAGATAAAGCGTTACAATTACATCCTCGGGATCGTTTTGCTTCAGCCCAAGAAATGAATGCGGCATTAATGGTAAGTGGGGCAAGTGGAGCCGGAGCTGCCAGTGGCGGTGGCAGTACCCCAGTGGTTACGCCAACAGTAAATATCTATCAAAATCCTGATCCTAGTTTCCGTCAGCCCAGTCAGCCGCAAAATAATCCGCAAAATAGTCCTCAAAGCAATTCCCCGAAATATCCCCCTAACAGCTATGGACAGCCACCAAATCGCTTTCCTCAAGGGAGTTCTGGTTATGATCCAGTGGTGAGTCCCCCCCCTAGCACTCCCACCCACAACTACATCGCCAATAACTATCCCTCTAACAACTACGCACCCAATAATTCACCGATTAACTACCCGCCCAATGCTGGATCTGGGGCAGCCAATAACCTATCACCCAATAACTTAACACCATTACGCAACACCAGCAACACAGGCACATTGGTCAGCATGGTGGTGATTGGGATTTCATTGGGAATTGCCGGAGCGTTGGGTTTATGGTGGTTTCGGAATCAACCTGTGGGTAAATCAACCACTGATCAGAACTCTCAACCAGCGGCAAGTTCTAAACCGAATTCCGCTAATGCACCAAGCAGCACTCCAAAGAAAGACCTGAAACCATTCTTTTTCTTAGCGGACTCGGCTTACGAACAAAAAGCTAAAGCTGATAAACGGGTCCAAGCTCTAAAAGACAAGGGTTTTACAAAGGCGGGCAATTTTGAATTAACCGACTATGGCAATTTGCGAGATTCCAAGCCCTGGACTCAGGTATATGTGGCGCAGTTTGATGATCGGGACACTTGCATCGAAGAACTCAAAACCTATGGCAAACAGGTCAAAGATGCCTATTGTGCCTATGCCAGCCCTAATCCCAGTGATGAAGTAGGACGCATCCAAGCGAAGGAAGTGATTCCGGTAGCTAGTTCTAGTCCATCACCTAAACCAACTGCCACTAATGATCCCAGTAAGACCACTGATTCCGGTAATAATAATCAACCACCCCAAAATGTTGCGGGAAATCTCAAATCTCCAGATACTTTCATTCGCAACTATTACGATTTAGTGAATAGTCGCCAATATACCGAAGCTTGGGCAAGCCTCTCTCCAGAATTTCAACAAGGACAGGCTCGTGGTTATAAGAGTTTTACGGAATGGTGGAACTCAATCGATAAGGTCAATGTGATTGAAGCACGGGTGGTGAATATGCGAAACGGTACTGCAATCGTAGATGTGTCTGTGCTGTATTTTAATCCTGACCCCACTCCCTCCGAAAATATGCGCCTCAGCCTGAAATGGGACTCTAACCGGAATAACTGGGTGATTGATGGCACAGAGTTAATGAGAAGGTAATTTCTACATTATCTTCCTAGACACAAAGTAATATAAGCTAGATATGTTAGTGTAAATAAAAGAAAATCTTACACTCATGAATAGCTACTCTGACTGGAATACGGCTCTTATCCATTACTTTACCCAGAATGTACCATACGGGACAAAAATCTACCTAAGCCTTGATGATGACACCTTGGGAAAAGTCGGTAGTAGCTTTACCGAAGACTATAACCATGAATCTTGGATCACAAATTTCTGCCAAGTTGTGAGGGATCAAGTAGTAAGGGGCGAAAGTATATACTTAGATACTGTATCTGAGTTAGATGATTTTGGTTATCCGATGGGAATTGCGTTTTTAGGCATTATGGTCTTGGCAGCAAACCAGATGGCGGAAAATGAGGAGTTAGACCAGAAAAATTACTTTTCTAGGTTTCGACAGGTATTAAAGTTACCTGAAGATGGACAAACCAGACCAAAGGGGCTACGCGCAAAACCATACGAGAAACCTCCTGAAATACAGTTATGGGAAAGATGGAATCAGTGGCTGCTTGAGCAAGGCTTCATCCCAACTGCTCAAGAAGGTTCTGGTCCAAACAAATACATCAACTATCCAATTGCTCAATCATTGCTTCGTAATACAGATAAGGATCGACTAAGGAGACTCTTTACTGAAAAGCAATGGCGAACAAGGTGGGATGAGCAAACATTATTTACAAAAGTGGCTAGTGAATACTCACAATTTTCACAACATCTCAAGAGGTTAATAGACGATCGCAATCGATATGAAGCATTAGCCACAGCCATCCATGAAACCTATGAGGATTGGTTGGAAAATGGATTGTCAACTACCTCAACTGGTAAATCAGGGCATAGGCAGGGGAGTCATCAGTTATACACAGGAATATATCGCACTGAGGATTTTCTAGGAAATATTGATTACTACCTATATCCAAGGCAAAAAAGAGGACGATCGCTTGGTTCATTAACAGTAGAAGCTAATGGAAGGCAATGGGATTTACGAGAAGACCGAGCAGGCTGGTATTTGCCAATTGGAGAATCTCTGTCTGGGCAAGAAATATCCGAAGGACGAACATATCAGATAAGTCCTAGTAACCAAGTTGAAAAGCTTATCTTACCCAAGCGAGACTTTTGGATTTTAGTACCCGATCCAGATAACCCAGAGTCAGGGGTGTATGCTAGCTGGAGTAGCCCAAATTTGGGAGAACAGTTTATCATCCTTTTCAAGGAATCACTATTTAATGATTTGCAAAGGTTGAGAGATGAAAATTTAATCCAATGGGAAGGCGATCATGATACAAAATATCCAGCTTTTGGTAGTAACTCAGATTGGTATGAAGTCTATCAATGCCAAATTTTATCGCAAGCATGGGATGGAGTATTTTTGCAGTCTCAAGAGTTAAAATATGCTTTACAACCGACAACATCGCTATCGATTAGTTTGTCTGGAGGATTAAAAGTACCCAAGACGAATGCATGGATCAGTGGCTATCCGCCCCAAGTAACAGTATTTGCATTTCATCCAACCGTTGAGTTAGTGATTACCAATGCTACTACCAATGAAATCATTTACTCTAGTCCTTTTTCAAGTAATCAACCACATTCAATTCCCAATTTTACTGAAGGTAATTTTATAGCTAGTGCGAACTATGCAGGGCAATCAGCACAAAGACTAATAAAAGTTATGGCATGGAATGAAATTGATTTTTCAAGTATTAGTATTTAAATCAGCAAGGAGTTAATCATGACCCAATCCAGGCAAGAGAGAACCAGATGGTACATGGGATTTAAGCAAAAGACAAACAAATTAAAACCCGAACATCTAATTGAAGTTATATCTAAGTCGGTTCAGTCTAGTAATCTTGTACAGTACTTACCATTATTGAGGATCGAAAAAAAACCAAAAGGGGAATATTACTTTTTTGTCGCCATTGAAAGCATAAAAATAGGAAATATCCCATCTGAAGTAGATGGTTTTATTAAGGACTTAAAAGAAAAATGTTTTAATTTTCCTGTTGACAAGAGACGCAACCAATTTACTATTGACCAGATTAAACCAATGGTTGGTGTGGAGCATGATGTCCAAGATTACACAAATCCTATTCCATACCGATCGCAACCAAAAACTATTCCAGAGAGTCCTTTAATTTTAGTTCCTAATAGCGAACCCCAAACCCTCAGTGATGAGCAAATTAGACAATTCTCAACTAAGCACGAACATCTGCTTTACTGGCTATCTGCTTCAGAAAGTGGCACATGGGAATCATTTAAGAAAACCTGTGAAATTCTTGATTTATCTGAACCAAAGCGTCTTTTAAGGCGGCTGAAATTATTGAACCATTTAACCATCTCTAACAATGGTTCTAAATGGCAAGTTAATCCTCCCTCTTTGGTACATGTGGGTACTGATTCTGCAACTGGCGATCGTACTTTCTGGCTTTTTGGTCAGCGTAGCCATCCCTTTTTACAAAACCTTAAAACATTAGGCTCGCTGGAAGAAAAACATCAGCCAAGAGGGGAAGCACCTCAGAGAATTAAGCTGATTTTGCCCACTCAAATTACGGATGAAATTTTAACTCAAAAAATGCAAACTTATGGATATTCTCTCAACCTCGCTCAAGCTCCCAGTATTCTCAGTTTTGATAGTTGGCAGAATAGTTTGACTAGGATTGAGGGTATTCCCACCTTTGATTTTGATCTAAAGATATTCGATGGAGCAAACTTCGTTGATTGTACTTTTCAAAACCAAACGGGATTTTATCAATTTTGGACAAGAGCCTCTAATCCACAACTTAGATATACTTTTTTCTATGATCAAAATACGGAATCATGGTTCCAGGGTGATTGGTATGGATTAAGATTCCTAGCGATTCGATCTATTGGACAAAGTGTTGAAGTTTACTATGCTTCTGAAGCAAAGACCTTAGAAGTTCCTATTGCTCAAAGGCTGCCAGAGCTTTATGAAACCTATCTTGTTATGGCATCTGGCATACTACCTACCTACAAAGATGGCTCCTTGATTTACGATAAGATTTATCCAGGGCTGGCTAGAGAAATTTCAGATGTTTTAGGACTTACACTAATAGAGTATTAGCTATGCATGACTTACTTGGTACTTATCAACGGCTCGATCGCATTTATCAACTTTATATCAAGAGTGCATTTCCCCTACGGTATCCTGCCCTAGCTGAAGAGCGAGATCGCCGCTTGCAGTTTCTTCGTGATCCCAACAACCCAGTCCTGAGTATTCCACCATTGGTTGAGCCAGTACCAATTTATCCATCATCAGGGATGAATTTGTTGGAGGCAGCAGGAAATTTACCAACAGAATATCAAGACTTAGCCCAACTGGGAAAACCCCTATTTGATGATACGGTGCAGATTTATCAGCATCAATGGCAAAGTTTAGAAGAGGCGATCATCAACCAAAAGGATATTGTCGTTACAACTGGTACAGGTTCGGGTAAAACAGAGTGCTTTCTCTTGCCCCTTTTAGCTCAGTTAGCCAAAGAATCTCAAAGCTGGACGGCACCTAATTCTAAACCCGCAAATCAACGCTGGTGGGATGAAACTGTAAATCCCAGCAATAATTGGGTTGCTCAAAGAAGCCACGAAACTCGTCCTGCGGCTGTGCGTGCCTTAATACTTTACCCCCTGAATGCTCTAGTCGAAGACCAATTACGCCGATTACGCCAAGTTTTGGATAGTCCAACTGTGCATCAATGGCTTGATCGTACCAGAGCAGGAAATCGCATCACCTTTGGACGGTACACAGGTCTTACCCGCATTCCTGGAACAAAAACTAAGCTAAATCCTAAGCATGAGGAAGTACCAAATTCAGCCAAGCTCAAGGAATTGAAAACCATCATGCAACGTATGGAAGAAGATTATCAAAATCGTCAGAATAGTATTTCAAGTGATCCATTCTACTTTCCGTCATTAGATGGTAGTGAAATGCGGTCACGTTGGGATATGCAAGACCATCCCCCTGATATTTTAATCACCAACTATTCAATGCTGAATATCATGATGATGCGAAGCATTGAAAATAATATATTTGATTCTACAAAGAAATGGTTAGAAAGCGATCCAGAAAATAAATTCTACTTAATTATTGATGAGTTACACGCCTATCGGGGTACACCAGGGACAGAAGTTGCCTATATCCTCCGCTTGTTATATCATCGCATCGGTTTGACTGCTGATTCCCCCCAATTGAGAATCTTAACAACTACAGCCAGTCTGGATGAAGGACAAGAGGGAAATGATTTTCTCAGGCAGTTTTTTGGGCGTGGCCACTTTAGTTTTATTACAGGGGAGCAAAAACGACCTACAGACGAAGCAAGGTTGAACATCAATCAATACCATGATGCCTTTGCTCAATTTGCTCGCTCAGTTCAGCCTGATCCGTTTCGTCCCATGCAACCTCCAGATCTTGAATCATCACTGCCATACATGACTACTTTGGCAAAAGATTTGGGAATTTCCAGTGGTGATGCTGACCCACGCAGACAACTTGGGGAGGCTCTGGAAAATATAGAAGCGGCAGATGCTCTTAGAGATGCTTGTCAAGCAGTTAATGGGAGCGTCCGTGCTACCGATGTAAGAGACTTAGATAATGAGATTTTTCCTAAGGCTAGAGAGCCTCAACAGCTTACTTCCGATGCTATGCGGGGATTTTTAATGGCATTGGGAATGAGTACCTTAGCGAACGGGCGATCACCCCAACCAGTGAGAGGTCATTTATTCTTCCATAACTTGCAAAATCTTTGGGCGTGTACTAATCCTAAATGCACCGATCCATCTGTTGACCAAGAGTTGCGAAATAGTGAAAGAAATACACCAACTGTAGGAGCAGTTCATACTAACCACAGTTTATCTTGCTCTTGTGGTTCCCGTGTCTTAGATTTAATTGTTTGTGAAGTCTGTGGCGAAGTCTTAGTGGGCGGATACAAAGATACAAAAAAGGTAGGAAATACCAATGTGGAAATTCTAACTCCTGATCAACCTCGCTTAGAGGAGATTCCAGATACAGTCATCCTCAGACAAAAGTTCGGCAACTATCGCATTTTCTGGCCCCTTCCCCATGATTCTAAGCCTTGGGAAACCCAACCTCAAGATATGGAATGGACTCACGGTAAAATTAAGTGTAAATGGATCGAAGCAAAACTAAACTATGTAACAGGAATGCTTGATCAGTCCAAGACACAACCAGAGGACAATCAAATATCAGGTTGGCTTTATAATAGTGCAGATGAAGCGTCTGCTTTTCCTAGCAAATGTCCCCGATGTGATGCAGACTATGGCAAAAGAAAAATATTTCCAACTCCATTGCGTACCCATCGCACAGGTTTTCAGAAAGCTTGTCAGGTGATTGCTGGCGGCTTGTTGAGAGAAATGCCTGCACCTGCCCCTGAAAGTATTCGGTCTCCTCGTAAATTGGTGATTTTCTCTGATAGTCGTCAAGATGCCGCAAAACTAGCGGCGGGTATGGAGCGGGATCACTATCGAGATATGGTGCGTTTATTATTGATTCAATCTTTCAAGGATTATTGGGGGGATTTAGTATCGTTTTTAAGGCAAATTTCAACCGCTCAAGATACCTTTGATAAACTAAAAACTTTGAATTCTAGATTAGCTAATGATATCAGTAGTTCTTTAGATGAACCAGAGCGACGAAATCGCTTTATTAATACCTATCCCGCCCTCACCACAGAGGCACTGCTTTGGAGTATGAATCTTCCTGTTGCGAATACAGTAGCAAGAGAAGAATGGCTGGCTATGCTTCAATCATACCCGAATCGTATACCCCTCCTAGATTTAAGACGCAAATTAAGAGACTCTTTATTGCAGTTTGGAATTTGTCCAGGAGGGACTGATTTCAGTGCTCTAAACTACTCAGTAGGTCAAAACAGTGGAAGAGAATGGCATCCTTGGTTTGATTGCTATGATTGGGGCACATCAGTTGTTCCAATATCTTCCATCACTCCTGAACAAACTAATCATCTTGATCGTTTAGAAGGGAAACTAGCTGATGAGATGATGTATGCCATATTCGTTCATGTAGCTAGGGTACTTGAGAATATTGGACAAGGATGGGTTAGCTATTCACCTATCGGTAATGCTCCTGATGTTCTAGTTCAAGTGGTGGATGCTGTCATTCGTCAGTTGGGTATCCACCGACTTCATAAATACTCCAAGCATTCCCATTTAGGTAAGAACCAAAATTTGCCTGGTTATTCTGAAAGATATAGCAACCGTGTCACTAATATTTCTTCCAGTGATGTTTTACAACAGCTTATTGGTTCTAACGCAGCCATAGCCAGTAGTAATAGTCTTGCTCTGAATCCAGACAGCCTTTACCTTGTACCTGTACCTCCTTCTAGATTGAATAGTGATGGGACTCGCTCCGGTTATCGCTGCCCCCAGTGTAATGCTTTTTATCTGCATCCTGCGGGCGGAATTTGTCCTCAGTGCAATACTTCCAAAAAGGAAGATGCGCCAATAGTCAGACTCGAACCTAGTCAAAGCAGATCAGATTTTGATTATTATACCTATCTTTCGGAACAGTCGGGTCCACCTTTTCGGATGAATGCGGCAGAACTCACAGGACAAACGGATAAGGATGAACGACCAAAACGCCAACGCTGGTTTCAAGATGAATTCATCAGTCAGGAAATTCCCAGAGTTCAAGGCATTGACCTTTTAAGCGTAACTACCACAATGGAGGCTGGTGTAGATATTGGCGCATTACTGGCGGTGATGATGTCAAATATGCCCCCCCGCAGATTTAACTATCAGCAACGGGTAGGACGGGCAGGACGGCGTAGTGCCGGGGTTTCTCTGGCGGTTACTCTCTGTAGGGGTAGAAGTCACGACGATTTTTATTTTCAGCGACCAGAGAGCATTACGGGTGATCCACCTCCCCCGCCCTATGTGGATCTGCGTAGTGAGGAGATTTTTAGGCGGGTGCTGATTAAGGAGGTATTACGGCAGGCATTTACAGAAACTGAGATTAGTAGTTCTCTGGAGCTAACTGATAGCGTACATGGTGAGTTTGGCAAAGTTGAGAATTGGAATGAATACAAACCACAGATTACTGCCTGGTTGCAGGATAACTCTAATGAGTCAAAAATTCTGTCTATTTTAGAGGCTCTGAGAATCCAAGTCCATTTAAGTAAAGAAGACTCTCAGTTTCTGACTTATCTTCGTAATGAACTTATTCCTGAAGTAGATCGTATTGTGGCAGATACTACCTATGCTCAAGACACTTTGAGCGAGCGATTAGCAAATGCGGGATACTTACCCATGTTTGGCTTTCCCACTAGAGTCAGACTTTTGTACACCAATTGGTCAAATAGAGAAACCATTGATCGTGATTTGGATATGGCGATCGGTCAGTTTGCACCAGGTTCTCAAACAGTGAGGGATAAGGCAGTACATACAGCGTGTGGGGTCGTGGAGCTAGTCCCCAAAAATAATGGTAATCGTAGCTTCATTGATGTTAAGCCTGGATTTTCACCTGCATTGACCGAGCCTAACCAAGCACTAGGGTCATGTACTAATTGCCAAGCTGTAGTTTATCCCTATCAGCCTGATCAACCTATTACTGGCAGTAATATAAATCAACCTTCTCCATGTCCTGTGTGCCATCAACCAAATTTGCGATTGTTAGACGCTAGAGAACCAAAAGGATTTTTTACGGATTTAAATCCAGAGGACTATGATGGTCAGTTTGAGTGGCAACCTCGCTCGACCCGCCCCACTGTTAGTATCAATTCTCCGGCTGGCAATCCAATCTTAGTTTTGAATGCTAATGTTTCTTCTGTAAGCGATCGCATTATTTCAATCAATGATAACGGCGGGAGCGGAGGGTTCGATTTTCAAAATGCCTCAGTATTCGGCAAACCTCAATCAGGGGCTTATGTCGTTGCAGATGATATTGAAGGGAGCGATCGTGTTACTGGTTCAGGACAGAAATATAAAATTGCACTTCTAGCACGCCGCAGAACTGACATTCTCTTGGTAAATATTGCTCAGTGGAGTGAGGGGATATTTGCCGATCCAATGACGGTAGAAGGCAGGGCAGCATGGTATTCCTTTGCTTTTTGGTTAAGGATAGCCGCCTCTGCTCATTTAGACGTTGATCCGCAGGAATTGCAGGCAGGATTTCGTACATTAGCTCAAGATGGTAGAGTTGTTGGTGAAGGGTTTCTATGTGACAGCCTAGAAAATGGCGCAGGCTACTGCAACTTTTTAGCTGATCCTGATCAGTTTCGGAAGGTTATGGCTCAAGCAGAAATTGATAACGATCGCTCAATTGCCTACCGTTGGCTAAATCCTCAAGTTCACGGCAGAAACTGTGATACTTCCTGTAATAACTGTTTACGGGATTATCGTAACCTTGCCTATCATGGTCTCCTAGACTGGCGACTGGCTTTGGATATGGCTCGCTTGGTCAGAGACCCATCCGTTACCATAGATTTGATTTCTGATTGGGGTAATAATTGTCGTAATCCTTGGCAAAGTTTAGTAACTGGTGTAATTTCTAAAACTTTTCAACGCCTTGGTTATGGCATTCCGACTCAGTTCGCTAATCTGACTGGTTTTGTGAAAAATCAAAGAAACACCAAGGAGATTCGGATTATACGTCATCCACTTTGGCAGAATGATCACCCAGAGTGGGTGAATGCGGAAGCAGTTGCTAGGGAACAATACCCGAGTCATAATATTAGTTCAGCTAATCCCTTGATTGCTTTGCGGCGACCAGGTGATTATGTTTAGGCAAATAGTAGCAAATCTATTTGACGAAAGATAACAAATCACCACACACAACCATAAGCTGAACTACTTCCGTTATCCCAAGTCAATTAAGGTGGGTGATTTCTACGCAATAATTAGCTAGATTAGGTATTCAGATTAAATATTCAGGTTAAGTATTCAATGGGTGCAATTGCGATTGATTTCGGCAGTAGTAACACGGTAGTTGCCCAGTGGCAAACTGCCCGCAATACCCCTGAAACCCTCTATTTACCTGGTCTGGGTCGTCCCCATCCCCAAGAGATGCTAATTCCTTCGCTGCTGTATGTGCAAAATGCGGCGACTGGTCGGGTGTTGGTGGGTCAAGAAGTTAGAGAACGCGGTTATGATTTTGAACATCCCCGTTACTTTGGGCAAATCAAACGCCGTTTAGTGACTGGTAAAGGTTTTCTGCCGGAACTAGATGGGGTAAAACTCTCCGCCCAATGGCTCGGAACCGCCTTTTTGCAACGAGTCATGGCGCAGGTCCAGGCTTTGCAATGGCAACCAACGGAACTAATTTTGACTGTCCCCGTGCAGTCCTGTGAAGCTTATTTGCGCTGGCTTGAAAAGGCATTGCAACCCTTAACCCCAGAGTCTCTGAAAGAGTCACAAAAAGAATTTGAGAAAGACTCTAAGAAAGAGTTTCAGAAAGAATCCCCAACTAATTCACCTAGTTTATTACCCTCAATGGCAATTGCCCCAAGGGTGCGTTTATTAGATGAACCGACGGCGGCGGCTTTAGGATATGCCGTCACCACTCCCAATAGTTTTGTTTTATGTATTGACTTTGGCGGGGGCACGTTGGATGTGGCTTTAGTGCGCTTACCAGCCTGTGATGATATTCAACAATGGGGACGCTATGTCAAACCATTAACTAATGATAGCGCTGATCATCATCAAGATTTGCCTTCTCATTTATACCATGACTATCAAGCGGAAGTCATTGCCAAGTCAGGGCAGTCCATCGGCGGTGATGATGTGGACTGGTGGCTGGTGGAGCATTTCGCCCAAACCCTGAACCATCCTTTACGTCCAGGGGATCGGCATTTTCTGAAACAGATTATGGAACGGGTGAAAATGCAACTTTCGGAAGCCACTAGTGTTACAGAAGTATGGTTCAATCCCGTAACTCAAGGGGCAGTCAATATTACCTATAATCGGCAAGAATTAGAGGAGATTTTACAGGATCATGGGTTCTTCCAAGTGCTGCAACACACCATTGAGGAAGTAATTAGCCTAGCATTCCAAAAAGGCATCTTGAAAGGAGAAATTCGACATATCCTATTGGTGGGGGGTGCGACGTTAATTCCTTCTGTGCAAGAGCGCATCATGGCGATGTTGCCCAATGCCACCATACACAAAGATAAACCCTTTGAAGCTGTAGCTCATGGGGCATTAATGATCCATCAGGGTTTAGGCTTGCAAGATCGGTTATTCCATAGTTATGCCATGCGATATTGGGATTCCTATCAGCAACAGTGGCAATATCAGCCTCTATTTCGTGCTGGACAGAACTATCCCACTAAACGCCCTGTGAGCCTGACTTTGAGGGCTTCAAAAATGGAACAGGTGTATGTGGATTTAATTCTAGGGGAATTAGAGAAGCACCAGCGGGGAAACGTGGAAATTATTTTCGATGGGGAGAAGTTACTCACCCAAGTTCAGGCACAGCCTCAAGAAGTATTTATCCCACTCAAGCAAGATTCATCTGGCGCACCAGCCCCCCAAATTGTCGCGGAACTAGTACCACGGGGCATCGTAGGACAGGATCGGCTGCAATTAAGTTTTACGATTAGTGAACGTCGGGAATTACTCGTAACCGTAGATGACCTAGTGGCAGAATGTCGGATTCTGAGTGAATATCCAGCGGCGCAGTTGCACTAATGCAGTTGCACCAATGCAGTTACACTAGCTGCAATAAGCTCGGTAAATTTCGGAGATGAATTTTGGGGATGAATTTTAGAGACGGATTTTGGAAACGACTTTTGGAGATGAATTTCGGAGTAAATTCTATTCCCATGACCAAATTTGAGGCTTGAGATCTGATAGCCTAATCTAAGTCAGAGTTCTCAAGATATTTTTAACTAAATGCGACAATACAAAAAAGTCGGCATCATGACATTTTGGAGCCGTTTATTACGACTTTTCGTGATCGCTTTTGTGTCTGGAATCATTGTGCTAGTGGGTTGTCGTTCTAATCCTAATCCTTCTAATACAACCGGTAAAGGCGCACTGCCATCGGCAAGTAATAAAACCAAAATAGAGACATCACTACCACATGACTCCATCACAGCCGATCTTGGTTTCCGTCCAGTAACCGATGGTTTTAGTTTCAGCAATTATGGCAAGGATAGTAACGCCAAGGGTCTGTCTGCGGTTGAGATGCAAAGAATGTTTGGCAATGGGGTTTGTGTTGACCAAGCAGAACCCTGCATTCTCAATCCTCCCGCCAAAAAATGGATGGCAGAAGTCAATAAATCTATGGGAGGGGGACATTGTGAAGGCATGGCAGCTTTAAGCCTGATTTTATATGCTGACAAAGAAAAGGCAAAAGAATTTAGTAGTGTGCCAAATCTGACCCTAAAGGACAATGAAAAACTGCAACGGGAGATTGCCTATTGGTTTGCTACTCAATATGTCAGACCCACTTCCTCTAGTGAGATGAAAGGTGAGCAGGTTCCATCGCAAATACTCGACCAACTTCTGGCGACACTCAAACCAAATGCTCCCATTACAGAAACCTACACCATGGGAATTTATCAACCTGGATTTAGAGGAGGACATGCAATTACTCCCTATGGTGTGGCTGATTTAGGTGGCGGGAAATATGCCATAGCACTCTATGACAACAATCATCCTCAGGTGGAGCGTGTCCTTGAGTTAGACCGTAATACCAATACTTGGAAATACAATGCTTCGACCAATCCAGACGAACCTGAAGCTGACTATATAGGTAATGCAGAAACTAAAACTCTGACTTTAACTCCTACGCCACCTCGGTATCAGCGCCAAGAATGTGATTTCTGTGGTACAGAAAGTGAATCTGGTAGTGAATCCGACAGTGAAACTGGGAATGAAACCAGGAATGAAACTGAATCAGATGGTGAGAACAAAGCCGCCACTAAAGGCAACACCACATCCGCACCGCAACCCAGATTCAATCAAATTTTCTTAGAAGGTGATGCAGACTTGTTGATTACCAATGGCGATCAAAAGATTGGTTATGAGAACGATAAATTTGTTAATTCTTTCCCTGGTGCAATATTTACACCTATTAAGAGTAGTGAACTTTGGGAAGATGACGAAGAACCGCTCTATGAGATTCCCGTTAATGTGCCCTTTACAATTAACTTGCAAGGCACGAAGAAAAGTAATACCAAAGAACCAATTGATGTAGCAATGATCGGTTATAGCTACGACGTTGGCTTGTCAAATATCAAGATTTCACCTAACCAAAAAGACGTGATCCAATTTGATAAAACAGGGCATAGTCTGATCTATAAACCGAGTAACCCTGAATCCCCCGATGTTTTCTTTGGCATTTCCACGAACAAAGATGACTATGAATTTGAATTAAATGGCATTGAAATTGATGCTGGTGGCACAATTACTGCCAACCTCGACAAAACAAAAGGTCGTCTCAGCCTCAAAATTACTGACACTCAAAGTAAAGCAACCTTTGACTTGGAAATTACTCGCATTGGTGATGCAAAGGAGCAAACATTTGAAGGCACCAACGTTGCTTTAGCCTCAGGGGACACATTGTATTTTAATTACGCTAAATGGTCTGGCAATGGCGGCAAACTAACAGTTGAAATTGATCAAGGCAGTAATGGTTCATTGGAGCAAGTTACTACCATTGAAGATCAGCAGAAGTAAAGCATAACTAGATCTGTAGGGCTTTAGTTCTTTGTTTGTTGTAGAGCAAACATCTTGTCTGATTCTGTAAAGCATCCAAATTAATATCAAGCCGACCTAGAACGGCGGGGTTTTAAACCCAATTTTTCGATAAAATCAAATCGATGGCGCTGTGCATAGACTATGGCTTTAACACCCCCCAAATTTGCCCCCACACCTAACCATTACATCAAAATTTGCGGCATTACCCAAACTGCCCAAGCCCACGCCATTGCCCGTATGGGAGTCCATGCTCTGGGCTTTATCTGTGTGCTAAGTTCCCCCCGTTATGTAGACTCTGAGCAAATTCGCCTCATTACCTACCAACTGCCGCCCCAGATTGACCGCATCGGTGTTTTTATGGATGCCAGTTTTAGCGAAATCTGCGCCACCGTCGAACAAAGCGGCTTGAATGGGATTCAACTCCATGGCACAGAATCCCCTCACCTCTGTCACCAACTGCGGGAGTACTTCCCCAAAATCAAATTGATCAAAGCCTTCCGGCTCCAAAATCCCGAAGGACTAACCCAAACTGCTTTCTATGAAAATTGGGTCGATGCCATTTTGCTTGATGCCTATGATCCCCACCAAGGGGGGGGCACGGGTAAAACCATTGACTGGTCTATATTAGAAGACTTTCGCCCTAATTGTCCTTGGTGGTTGGCGGGGGGACTTTCGCCCGATAATGTGCAACGCGCCATCGCCCAAATCCATCCCCAAGGCTTGGATATTTCTAGCGGTGTCGAAATTAGTCCTGGTAATAAAGACCTCAATAAAGTCCAACGGTTTATTGATGGAGTTCGTGCCGCCGAAACTTTGGTTAATTTCTAGGCAATATCTTTCTAGATCTTTCTAGACTATATTTTTCTAGGTAATATCCGAAATAAAGTAACCAAAATCCGGCTAATCACAGCCATCATCCCATAGGATTAACGAATCCATCACCAATCAATCTTTGGGGAATCCTTGCGCCTTAATTCATCAAACTCAATGAGATGGATTGATCTCAAGGGTATTCCCAGCAAGTGATTCAAACCCACATCATAAAATCACAATCAAAACTTCTAAACCAAAGTTTTCAAGTCCAGATCCTGAGTTTTCCCCAAACTCACCTGAGCAATTTGTCTAGATTCCGGGGCAATCCATAGCCAATATGCATAATTGGCACTACTATGTACAGTGTAGAATTGACCGCACCCCCTGACGGTTTATTTTTAGTTTATTTTTGGTTGGTATACTCCTTTGATTTGCCCTAATCCCTTGCAATGCTATCTTGTTAGTCCACAATGATCTGCTTCAAGCCTTGGGGTATTCAAGTCTTGGGGTAAGACATCCCTCGTCACAATAAACTCAAATCAATCAAGGGTCATTTAATCACACCGAAACAATCTCTCCCCTTGGCAAATCTGCCCACGGCAAAATCTACCGCCCCACTGGCAGAAGATTTTTCTGGAGACTACCCCGATTCTTCTCGAAACAGTATGAAGCAGCAGTTTGGCATTGACTCAAGAGCAGACAACATCATGTTGGGCAGTGTTGCAAAAATTAAAGTAATTGGTGTTGGCGGTGGCGGCGGTAATGCTGTAAACCGGATGATTATGAGCGAGGTTCTCGGTGTCGAATTTTGGTCCTTCAACACCGATGCCCAAGCCTTGCTCCAATCTTCTGCCGAAAAACGTTTTCAACTTGGACAAAAGCTCACCCGTGGTCTTGGCGCTGGTGGGAATCCTTCCATTGGGCAAAAAGCCGCCGAAGAGTCGAGAGATGATATTGCCCATGCCGTCGAAGGAGCGGATTTAGTTTTTATTACCGCCGGAATGGGTGGTGGCACAGGAACCGGAGCCGCCCCCATTATTGCTGAAGTTGCCAAAGAAGCCGGAGCCTTGACCGTCGGTGTAGTGACCCGCCCATTTATGTTTGAAGGACGGCGGCGCAGTCAACAAGCCGAAGAAGGCATTGCCGCACTGCAAAGTCGGGTTGATACGCTGATTGTGATCCCCAATGATAAGTTGTTGGCAGTGGTGGCGGAAGGTACACCCATGCAAGAAGCCTTCCGCATCGCCGATGATGTGCTACGCCAAGGGGTTCAGGGCATTTCTGACATAATTATGATCCCTGGTTTGGTGAATGTAGACTTTGCCGACGTGCGGGCAGTCATGGCAGATGCTGGCTCCGCAATGATGGGGATCGGTTTAGGTTCCGGTAAATCCCGCGCTCGGGAAGCCGCCATGACTGCGATTTCTTCACCATTGCTCGAAACTTCCGTAGAAGGCGCTAGCGGCGTAGTGTTTAATATCACTGGTGGCGAAGATTTGACCCTCCATGAAGTCAATGCCGCTGCGGAAACTATTTATGATGTGGTTGACCCCAACGCTAACATTATCTTTGGGGCAGTAATTGATCCGAGGATGGAGGGCGAAGTTCGGATCACTGTGATCGCCACTGGTTTCTCTAACGTCAATGGACAAATGGCTCCTACGAGTCAGACCAGCCGCTTTGGTGGTAGTGCCCCCCATATCTCCCCTGTATCCTCTAGTTACGGCTCCTCTAATCGCTCTTCATCTAATTCCCCCGCACCATTAACTCCCCCTAGTCCCCCTCCCACCGTTAGCCCCAGTCCTGCTGTTACGCCTCCCCCGCCACCATTGCCAGAAATTAAAGTTAGTAAACCAGGGTTAGATATTCCTGACTTTCTCCAACGCCGCCGTCCACCGCGCTAGATTGTCCACCGATTGCCCACCGAGATTTTACCTAAGGGTTATCTCCTTCTAAGGTTATATAGTTGTTTAAAATGATTTGTGAAGAGGGCTTCGACTATGCTCAGCCCTCGGTATAAGTTAGCTGAGCGGAGTCGAAGATAGATTTTTTTTTTGAATTATCTATGTAGCTAAAACCCTGTTCAATCCATCAGCCCTCC
>JBIKNH010000032.1:0-27270 GCA_044358815.1 Pseudanabaenaceae cyanobacterium
TCCACGGGGGAACTCTCACAATTGGAATTAGATCACAGAAATGCAGCCGCGTCATGGAGCCGAGACACACAGCAAAACACACAGCAAAGCTCTTACTGCTAACTTAACTTAAATCCGTACTGGTACGCACTTAAAATTTACGCACTCAAAATTTCAGTCATAGTTAGCAATTAAGTCGTTCACATCGTCAGATCAATAGGCCAAAATAAAACGCTAACCAAACTGAACTAACCAAACTGACAAAAAATTACTGATAAAGTTTTTTCTGAGGTTTTTGGGGCAAAATTTTAGTCAAAATGAGGTAAAAAACCACATCCTAATCTAAAGTCTTTCAGACTAAGACACCACCTAATTAAGCCCACCAAGGCGCTTCATTGGTGCGGAAGTCAGTTTCAGTCCAAGGGGTAAACTCAACCCGATCATCGTTGACGGTGGCATGGGCTAAAGCCAAGGAGCGCGGCGCAGGACCACGAACTACCTTACCTTCGTTGTTATATTGTGAACCGTGACAAGGGCAAATGAACTTATTTTCTGCCACGTTCCAAGGCACCACACAACCCAAGTGGGTACAGATAGCATTTAAACCAAAGGAAGCAATCTCTTTATTTTCGGTGACAACGATATAGGTGGGGTCACCCTTCAAACCTTCCGCAAGGGCACGGTCGCCGGGTTGGTGAGTTGCCAAAAATGCTGAGGCAATTACATCATTACCTTGGGCATCCTTGGCAGTGACACCACCGCCGCCGCCACCCTTAGAGGGAGGTACAAAGTACATCGCTACAGGGTACAAACCCCCTAAAACAGACACACCGACGGAACCACCTAATAGGGCGTTCATAAATTGACGACGACCCATGCTTGGGACATCGCTGGATGTAGCGGTTTGACTCATAGGAAAAATCAACTAGAAATGAACTAGAGGTGAATTAGAAAAAATATTACATTTTGTATCTGGCTGTCTTACCATCATATCGATATTGCATGGAATCTTACGATTTCTTTTGCAACTTCTTGGGCGACAATTTTTTCCGAGGGAGATGGCAGATTATGGATCATGGACTGGAATTTCACCACCATGAGGGATCAGGCTTTGCAACATTTTGCAAAAATCTGCTCCATCTTGTCTCTTGACAGCGTATCTTGCTAAAGATACCAACGATTTGGCTACGGCTGTTAGTAAATTGTTAGTAAATTTCAGGGCAATATTGACAATTTTCTGACTATAGATAGTTTCTGATGGTGGTTATTATCTGAAGTATTGACCTGTCGTACTTCGTAGTTACGTTCGTAGTTACGATAGTGGCGGGGTTGATCCCCTATGTGGTATTTCCCTAGAACCAAGAATATATGCAGCGCAAGCACTCCCAGTTAGAAAAATATCGCATATTAGGACTGGTTGGTCGGGGACAGTTCGGTAAGGTGCTGTGTGCGCGGCATCGGGATACGGGCAGGTTAGTGGCACTCAAAGAGCTAGAGCCGCAGCGGTTTCCTACGAGTAAGTTGTTGCGGGAACTGCGGTTTTTATTGAGTTTGCAGCATCCGAATATTGTGCGCTGTGAGTCGTTGATTCACCATAATTCTTACCGTTATTTGGTGATGGACTATTGCGAAGGGGGAACCCTACGGGACTTGATGAACAGCCGCGTGCCCTTGAGTATGGGGCAGGTGGTGCGGCTGATGCTGGATGTCTTGCGAGGACTAGAACACGCCCATGCTCAAGAAATCATCCACTGTGATATTAAGCCGGAAAATATTTTGCTTCATGTGACGGAATATGGCTGGTTGGCGAAGATTTCTGATTTTGGCATTGCTAAGGTGAGCCAAGAGATTGCCACCGATACGACTAATACTGGTTCCCCAGGCTACATGGCTCCGGAACGGTTTTATGGTCAATTTTCGGTGATGTCTGACCTCTATGCGGTGGGGGTAATGCTCTATGAGTTTTTGGTGGGGAAGCGTCCTTTTTCGGGAATGCCCATGGATTTAATGAATGCCCATCTGAATCAACGGGTTACTTTACCAGATACAGTGCCCGCTGCTTTACAGGATGTAGTGCTCAAATCTTTGGAAAAATTGCCCAAGCGACGGTTTGCCAATGCCACCGAAATGCGTTTGGTTCTGGAGGAGATTTTAGCTAATCACTCCCTAGAATCGGTTTATCCGGTCTATGACACTAAACCCTTACCAACCATGAATCTTGCCCAAAAGGAACCGTTTTTCTTTTGGCAGCAGATGCCAGAATTTTGCTTGGGGCTGGTGGGGGGTATGACTACAGATCAAGTACCTTTCCTGTATGGGCAAACCCGCCATAATTTACAGGTTTATGATCTGCAACATCGGTGTATCCATGACTTGATCAAAGTAGATGAACCGATTACCAGCTTACATACCTGGCAGAATCATGTATTTTTCAGTACGGCGCGATGTATTTATCGTCTAGTGCGTCAAGGAGGGGTATATCGCGGTCAACTGTTGTACCAAGCAGCGGAGCACGGCTCTAAACATCAGGGCGGAACCACCACTCAGAGTAATTCAGCACGGGACTCCCTAGGGGCACAAGCTTGGCTAGGCACCCAAATCGTAGGTAATGTTGTGGGTAATACAACAGGTAATAACACGTTTGCCGCTGTGGAAAAGGGCATAGCTGGCGGCACGAAGCCTGGAACACCTGGGGCAAATACAGGGGCAAATACTGCCACTGGACAGCAGCAAGAGAGCCAGAAGCCAGGATCAATTACCGAAGGGTTGGTTGCTCCAAAACCTGTTACAGGTCAATGTGACGACTGGATTTTATCGCCAGCGGGGGATTGGTTGGCGGTGATTAGTCATCAGATGTTAGATCTACGCTACCTGTCCCGTTCAAAGGTGACCCGTCTAGAATTTGCCAATCGAGATCTGTTTGGTATTGCTGTGGTGGACCGCCATCATTTGGTGGTAGCCGCTAGTCGGCAGTTTGAACCAACCGTAGTTACCGTTGACCCCGTTGCCCACAGTAGTGTTAGTTCGGGATCGAATTATTTCACCCGTAATCAAAACAATGGCAGTCTCGATCAAGCTGTAGAGAGCCTTACTAGTGTTACTGCTGGTGGCAACCATCAGACCACCCTGGACAATTACTTTGCTAATGCCGCCACTAAGACCGGTAGCAACAGACTCAATAACCAAGGTATCAAAGCCGATTCCTGTCGCCTGATGGTAATTTCGCGGCGGGGTAATTTGATGCATCGGTTGCTGTTGCCGGCGAAACTCCGCGCCATTATGTCTACCCACACTAAGGGGCGAGTTTTGGGACTAGAGGAAACCCATGATAATTCTCTGTTGCTGATAGATTTGTGTCCCTATCGGTTGACACGCCTTCTGATGCAGTACCCCATTACAACGGTATTGCCCACCCACTGGGGTTATGTGGTGGCGGGACGGTATAATCCTCAACAAACCATCTTGATTTTGATGGATTTACAGGGACAAGATTTAAGCCATGTCTTAGTAGATGGTGATGTAACTGCTTTGGGTGGCGTGGGCAAAAGTCAGTTAGCCGTAGCAGTCACTCAAGAGCAACAAAACAAGCTTTATCTGCTGGAACTGAAAAAACTCAAGCTGGATCTGATGTTTTAGTCTCGGTAAAACCTTCAAGAAATGTAAATTTGTTAATGAATTTGTAATATTGCCGCAATATTTATTTGTTTTGAGGAATAAGGCGTAAAACCCATACTAGCTAAGGTTTTAGCATCGGGGATCAGTGGTAATCTTCCCAATCATCATGGTGACCTAAGTTAAGTAACTCTAAACACTTCATGCCAATCCAGAAACTGCTCGGTACAATGACGGGGAAAATGGGTTGGGTGGATAATCGCAAGATTACTTCTGAATTATGCTTAGTTTAAATAACTTTCCTTGGCTCACCTTTGAAATCCTCTTCCCCATTGTCATGGCACTTTTGGTTCCCTTTGTGCCAGATAAGGGTGACGGTAAAACCCTCCGCTGGTTTGCCCTAGGAGTGGGTCTAATTGATTTTCTGGTGGTGGTTTACTCGTTCTGTACCCAGTATGACTTCGCTAAGCCTGGGTTACAGATGGTGGAACGCTATGCGTGGGTCCCTGCCCTCGGCTTGAACTGGTCAGTGGGGGTGGATGGTATTTCCATGCCCCTGGTGTTACTGACGGGGTTTATTACCACCCTGGCGGTACTAGCTTCTTGGCCTGTGTCCCTGAAGCCACGCTTATTTTATTTCCTGTTGCTGGCAATGTATGGCGGGCAGATCGCCGTTTTTGCCGTGCAGGACATGCTGCTATTTTTCCTGACTTGGGAGTTAGAGCTAATTCCAGTGTATTTGTTGCTGTCGATCTGGGGCGGCTACAAACGCCAGTATGCGGCAACTAAGTTTATCTTGTATACCGCTGGTGGCTCGCTGTTCATTTTGGTGGCAGCCTTAGCAATGGCATTCTTTGGCGATACGGTCACCTTTGACATGCAAGCCCTAGCGGGTAAGGATTATCCCCTCTTATTTCAGCTTTTAGCCTATGGCGGTTTCTTGATTGCCTATGGGGTGAAGTTACCGATTTTTCCTTTGCATACTTGGTTACCCGATGCCCACGGTGAAGCTACGGCTCCGGTGCATATGCTTTTGGCGGGTATTTTGCTCAAAATGGGTGGCTATGCCCTATTACGGATGAATGCGGGAATGTTGCCCGATGCCCATGCTTATTTTGCGCCGTTGTTGGTGATTCTGGGCGTGGTGAATATCATCTATGCGGCATTGACTTCCTTTGCGCAGCGAAGTTTGAAACGAAAAATCGCCTATTCGTCCATTTCTCACATGGGATTTGTGCTAATTGGTATTGCCTCCTTTACTGACTTGGGTACTAGTGGCGCAGTACTGCAAATGGTTTCCCACGGTTTGATTGGTGCAAGTTTGTTCTTCTTGGTGGGAGCAACCTATGACCGCACCCATACCCTGATTTTGGATGAAATGGGTGGCGTGGGTCAGAAAATGCCCAAAATTTTTGCGATGTTTACGGCTTGCTCGTTAGCTTCCCTTGCCTTGCCAGGTATGAGCGGTTTTGTGGCAGAGGTAATGGTTTTTGTGGGTTTTGCCACCAGCGATGCCTACAGCAGCACGTTTAAGATTGTGGCGATTTTCCTAGCGGCGGTGGGGGTAATTTTGACCCCTGTGTATCTGCTGTCGATGCTACGGGAAATCTTCTATGGCAATGAAAATAAAACCTTGGTGGCTAAAGAAAAGCTCATTGATGCCGAACCTCGGGAGGTTTTTATCATTGCCTGCTTGCTCGTGCCAATTATTGGCATTGGCTTGTATCCCAAGTTATTGACCCAAGTATATGACTCCACAACCTCGAAACTGGTTAGTACGTTGCGGGATTCAGTGCCAACTTTAGCGCACCATGCCGATGGTGACACTAAACGGATTTCCCATGTTTTGCCCTTAGGTGGCTTCGGTAGCCATTCGTCAAATGTGAAGTTATTGCCCCAAAAGTTAGAACCCAAGATGCCGCTGAAAGCTCCGGCATTGGCGACGCTGTAGGCAACACCCTCAAAATTGTAATTTCAAAATTGCAATAGCATCAGTTTGATATTTAGATCTCCGATTTCTTATTGAAGTCGGGGATTTTTGGTTTAGGTCGGTAATCTTGGTTTTTCTTAGTCTTAGAGAGTATCATCACAATTAACGTCACGTTTTAGTTGGGAATCATGGTGCAAGAATTGGTGCAGTCGGCGGAGCAGGAGTCACAATCAGTCGCTATTACGCAAACTCCTGTTATGCAAAGCCCTGTTTCGTCAAACATTGTTGCGCAAACTAAAGTCGCGCAAACTAAAAGTGACTGGAAAATCCAAGATAGTGAGGAGCTATACCGGATTGAAGGCTGGGGTGATCCCTATTTCAGCATTAATCAAGCGGGTCATGTGACGGTTTCGCCAATGGGTGAACGGGGTGGCTGCATTGACTTGTATGAACTAGTTAATGATCTGCGCCAACGGAATCTCCGCTCGCCATTATTAATTCGCTTTTCAGATATTCTCGCCGACCGCATTGAGCGCTTAAATGCCACCTTTGCCCGTGCCATTGCCCGTTACAACTATGGCGGCGTTTATCGCGGTGTTTATCCGGTAAAGGTCAATCAACAGCGGCAACTGGTCGAAGAAATTGCCAAATACGGTCGTGCCCATCATTTTGGTTTAGAAGCTGGTTCCAAACCAGAGTTACTGATTGCCATCGCCACTTTGCGTAACCCTGGAGCGCTGCTGATCTGCAATGGTTACAAGGATCAGGAATATATCGACACGGCTCTACTAGCACGGAAACTGGGGGTAAACACGATTATCGTCCTGGAGCAAGTAGAGGAAATCGATTTAGTAATCCGTGCCGCTACCAAACTAGGGATCAAGCCAGTGGTGGGGATTCGTGCCAAACTCAGCACCAAAGGCACGGGACATTGGGAAGACTCCACCGGCGAACAGGCTAAATTTGGCTTGAGTATGTGGGAGATTATCGAAGCGGTCGAACAACTCGAAGCCGCTGGTATGTTGGATTCATTGCAACTCTTGCATTTCCATATTGGTTCCCAGATCAGCAACATCACCACGATCAAAGATGCCCTACGGGAAGCCTGCCAAATTTATACCCAACTGGCGGAAATGGGCGCAGCGATGGGATTTTTGGATGTGGGTGGTGGCTTGGGCGTAGACTATGACGGCTCTAAAACCAATTTCTATGCGTCCAAAAACTACAGTATGCAAAACTACGCCTATGACGTAGTAGCCGCCATTAAAGACGCTTGTACCGCCCGTAACGTTACTGTGCCCACCATTGTCAGCGAAAGCGGTCGCGCCATTAGTGCCCATCAGTCGGTATTGATTTTTGATGTGGTAGGTACCAGCGGCTCACCCCGCCATGACATCGAGCCATTACAGCCCGATGAACACGCTACCATCCGTAATTTGTTTGAGGTCTACGAAAGCGTCAACGAACAAAACTACCAAGAGCTTTACCATGACGCAGAACAATTCAAACAGGAAGCCGTGAGCCTATTTGCCTTCGGTTATCTGAATCTGCGGCAAAGGGCAAGGGTAGAGCGGCTATTTTGGGGCTGTTGTGACCGAATTTATCAAGTGATTCGTCGTCTCAATTACGTTCCCGATGACCTTGAAGACCTGACCCGCATGATGGCGCAGAAGTATTACTGTAATTTTTCAGTATTTCAGTCGGCTCCGGACAGTTGGGCAATTGATCAGCTTTTCCCGATTATGCCGATTCACCGCCTCAATGAAGAACCCACCGTGCGGGGGACTTTAGCAGATCTGACCTGTGACAGTGATGGCAAGATTGATCGGTTCATTGACCTGCGGGATGTCAAGTCGGTCTTGGAACTACACCCTTATGTCCCTGGGGAACCCTATTATTTGGGCTTATTCTTGGGTGGGGCGTATCAGGAAATTCTCGGCGATTTGCATAATCTTTTTGGTGATACCGACGCGGTACACATTCAACTCACCCAAAGTGGCTACCGAGTCGAACACGTCATCAAAGGCGATTCTATGACTGAGGTTTTAGCCTATGTGCAGTACAACCGCGATGCCATGCTAGAAACTGTCCGCCAAGAAACTGAACAAGCCTTACAAAATAAACAGATCACCCTTCCAGAGGCGCGGCTGTTCCTCCAAAACTTCGAGCATAGCCTCAATGGTTATACCTATTTGGGTAGTCCAGTTTAACCGACCGCAAGGCGCGATCCCCGACTTTTTCAGAGATTTAGAGTTTGGGGATCTGCCACTATCTTTATTTTATGTTTATCGATTATTTTATATTCACACTATCTTTGCAGCATTTTTACAACATCTTTACAACATCAATAGTTTCTGCTGGGTTTCATCAAGGCAATCTTGGCAAATCATCGTGTCAAAATTGCGAATTACCTGTTTACACCGCTTAACGTAAGCCATGAGCCACTCGTGAATTAACTCCTGTTGGGACTGATTACATCGCACGGTCCCCTGCTGAGGGTGGGACAAAGTGGCATTACGATCCACCTCAATTTTGCTGAGCCACTCGTGATCAGGGCGGGTGGACTTCCAATAATTAGCCACCACCACTTTACCTAAATACTGGGTGGTAAACTGACTTAGCTGGTTCATCGCTTGTAGCATTTCCCCCAAGGATGCTGTGGCGGTTTGGGGTGTTGCTGAGGGGGGCGGAGTAGTTGGTGTAACCATAGGTGCCGCAGTTTTTGCCGCAGGCACTCGCTGATAAGCCGCACTAGTTGGATTAGATTGACTGTTATTAGGTTGGCTACTAGCTTGATTACTGCTGGTGCGCGTGGCACTAGGATATGGAATTTCCGAAGGGGGGATGATTTTATTAGTGGTATTCCCAGTAGTCACCGCTGGTTTAGGTTGATTACCTAAAGTCCCCCCTGACAAATTATTAGACTGAGTATTTTGGCGATTAGTCTGGTAAGAATTAGAGTAACTTTGAGTTGCTGAGCGCTTGGCTTGGTTATCAGTGGGACTAGTTTGATTTGGTCTGATCCCGCTAGAGCCAAAAATATTGGAGCCAGTGATATCGGCACTTGGTAAAGAGTGTTGGGTTACAGAGCCAAGTAATAGCTTGAAAGTTGCTACTGTGTTATATGTATCACTTTCTACCAAATGCTTGATCCCTTTAATGCCGTGGCGATACTCTGCCAGATTAAGTTGGCGATCTGCCATGACCAAAAGTACCAAGCCGTGACTTAGCTTATAGACAAACACAATACTTTTAGCAAAATGAAACTCGAAGGATTCAAATCCATCAGGGACATTTTCCATCACTTGGAGAATGCCTTGTCCAAGCACCTCTTTAGTCCGTTCCATGACTGAATCGAGACCATAAAAGTATGGACGCATTCGCCGATTTGCTAGGGCAATACCAACTACCCCAGGCAAATTGAGAAAATCTTGAATAACCTCCCGACTCATTTCTTTACGCTTCTTTTATGTTTTTTTATGATAGATATCCCGTTTACCCTAGACCAATTACGCATTCTCAAGGCAATTGCTGCCGAGGGTAGTTTCAAGCGTGCTGCGGATAGTTTATATGTTTCCCAGCCTGCGGTAAGTTTGCAGGTACAACATTTGGAACGCCAACTGGATGTGCCGTTATTTGACAGAGGCGGCAGGCGTGCCCAGCTAACCGAGGCGGGACAGTTATTACTTTCCTATGGTGATCGGATTTTAAGTTTGTGCCAAGAGACCTGTCGTGCCATTGAAGATCTCCAAAACCTCAATGGTGGGACACTCATTATCGGTGCCAGCCAAACTACAGGTACTTACCTGATGCCTCGAATGATTGGTTTATTCCGTAAGAAATATCCTGAGGTTGCAGTGCAACTCCATGTTCATTCTACTCGGCGAACGGCCTGGAGCGTTGCTAATGGTCAGATTGACTTAGCTATTATTGGCGGCGAGATTCCAGTAGAACTACAGGAGTCTTTAGAAATCACTACCTATGCCGAGGATGAATTAGCCTTAGTACTCCCCACATTTCACCCCCTTGCCCAGGTGGGTCTGCTACCCATAGAAGAGTTGTACAAGTTGCAATTTATCACCCTCGACTCCCAATCCACAATCCGCAAAGTGATTGATCAAGTCCTATTGCGCAGTGGGGTTGATCCGCGCCAACTCAAAACTGAGATGGAATTAAATTCCATTGAGGCAATTAAAAATGCGGTACAAGCCGGATTAGGGGCAGCGTTCCTGTCAGTGACAGCCATCGAAAAGGAATTACAAATGGATATTTTGCAGCGAGTGGAGATTGATGGGGTGGTGATCCGCCGCACCCTCTCGCAAATTCGTAATCCAAACCGCTATCGGTCAAAAGCAACGGAGGCATTTTGTCAGGAAGTCTTGCCGTTATTTCGGGATAAGCCTAAATCAATTAGCAATGATGCGCCCCACATACCGACGACGGTCGCCAATACGGAAATTTAACGACTTTATGTGATGATTCTAGTAACTTTATTGGACTGCACCCATTGAGTTTTGAGTTTCATGTTGCATTCCAATAGTTTCACTAATTTTGCTGGTTGCTTTAAAGCAAGTGACAAGGTTTCATCCTAAATCTAGATTCAGCCCTAGGTTAGTGGCTAAACCTTTAACAACTTAAAAGACTCAATAAACTTGTCCACGTCAGCGGGGGAAATCTTGGTTTTGTCACCGAGGGCAAACACTTGGTACAAGCGGTTTTCCACAAAACAGAACCGCCCCTTAATATTAATTTCTACCTTGTCGATTTTACCAACCCCATCAAAGTCTCGGCAGGGATAACCGTCCAACTTGGTTTCTTTCTCAGTTTTAATTTCCCCCTGCAAATTGGTCATTGCCCCTTTAACTGACTGAGTTAAGCCTGCCTGAATCTCTGACTCTTGGACTTTGTTCGGGAAATCCGCATAACCCACAAAATAGGCAGACGGACCAACCTCAGCCGCCACAATATTCAGTTTGACATCCTTCTGATTTTGGGTTTGTTCTTGGGGTTTATTGGGCATTTGCACACTAAACTTACCTGACTCTGATTTATATTCCTGCCATGACGGTACAGCATTGGCTTCAGCCTCTGGGCTTGGGCTAGTAGTTTTTGTATCAGGGGTAGGGGTGGTCTTGCCAGTCACAGCCGGACTGCCACCACTGCTAGGGGCATTGCTATTGGGAGTACTAGCCGGAGCATTACAAGCACTCAGTACCAAAGCCAAACCAGTGGCGACCAGCGTCAGGTGTTTTTTTGTGATCATGATTGATGGTGATTTATTTGGTTGGGTATCAACTTATGGAGTAACCGCCAGGATTCAGGCTGTAGATGGCAGCTCTAGATAGCAAGTTAAGAAGACTATTAAGAAGGCTATTTAGTTTGGTTAGTTGAATCGATTAGTTCGACTGGTTAGCTTGATGAGATGGCTTGATTAATTCTGGTAACTGTAAATTTAGGGGTGGATTAAGCCCCAGGGGCCACGCCATAACTCTCACGGATCTTTCACTTGCTGGCTAACTATAATTTTGCCCCTAAAGGAGCCATTAATCTAGTCACTTTTGGCGTAATCCTTCTCTTGAAGAGCCAGTTTAGTTAATGGATTTGACTGGTTGAGACGACGTTCCTTGGTTGACAAAGCAGCACGGAACTGATTTAAACACATCCGCAACCAATAAGTGTAATCTTCAGGACTGGTATAGATGAGCCTTTGCAAATCATCTAAGTCAATCCATTGCCATGCATCTGCTTCAGCGGGATTTGGATCAGGTGTGCCATCAAAATATCCCAACAAAACATGATCAAACTCATGTTCCACCAGCCCATGATCCAAGTCAGTCTGATAAATAAAACTGAACAACTCATCTAAGCTACAGGTGATCCCCATCTCTTCATAAAGACGACGATTAGCTGCTTGGGCAATGGTTTCTTGGGGGCGCGGGTGACTACAGCAGGTGTTAGTCCACAGACCACCTGAATGGTATTTTCCTAAAGCTCGTTTTTGTAATAACAACTGCCCCTGAGCGTTAATTACAAAAATGGAGAAGGCACGATGCAGAAGACCTTGACGATGGGCTTGCAGTTTTTCCGCCACACCGACGGGTTCATCATGGTGATCAACCAGAATGACATACTCAGTTGCTGCGGGACTCACAGCATAAGACTGTTTGGGGGATTGATGCTCAAGATTGGGTTTCGTAGTCACAGATTTGACAACTTAACGAATATTTAATAGTAGTTTTGCCGGTGCAACCAGAGGACTTCACAAAGGCAACTGGCTCTAAACTGTCTTTTCAGAGGCATTTACCGACGAAATGCCAGCCACTGAAACCCATTGCGGTGCTGTGTTGTTGGTGATGATTTACCACAAGCACTAACTCCACCAAGCCAGCCGCTTCGTTATGGGCAGCGCAAAAGCTTTCTAGATCAGTCTTAACAGTGATTGAAGTGAGTAACTAAATCATTACCTCATCACTAGCAATGGACAAACGGTTTAATTTTAATTTTCTGCTTCGTAGGTACGCCGCGCCCGTTGTGCTTCGTTGCGTAATGCATCAAGACGCTTTTCTAAAATGGTGCGAGTGCGACCCTTACTGGCATCATTGAGCATTTGTTTTAGGGCACTACCTAAGCTCTTATAGGCAGCAGGCAAAGGATAACCATTTCTGACAGCAATACGGATCGCCCCTTGGTCAGCTTCAATTAGTTGGCGAATGTCTTTGCGCCCCGTGCCCTTGCGCCAAAGCTGAAACCCCGCAACCCCACAAATTCCTAGGGCAAACAAAAACAACACACCATTTTGTACCCACAGTTCACCCACTGCGCCCCCCAAGCCAATCGCCAGGGCAGCAATTTCCCAGCCATCCTTAGGCACGGTGTCATTTTGAATACGTGTTACCTCGTGCCAAAACAGCAGATTGCGCTGATCTTCAGCAAGGCGTTCCCAACGGGGCATATCGATCAGTACCACCACCTCATCACCACCAGCTTCTTCGCAGGTGATCAGTGGCGGACGGACTCCATCCGCACTCAAAATTTTGACCCACGCTTGCAGTTCTGGCGGGAGGAGATCTTGCAGGCGACGGATTTCAGTTTTAGTGAACGTGTTACGCAGAGAAGAACTTGGGGATGGCATGGATTCAGTTACTAGCTACAGAAGACGATGACGTGCCGGGATACTCAAACATGTAACAGTGCAAAACACATAACAAGAATATTGTAGTCATATTGTAGCGATCAGACACTGCACTGGCTAGTAATTAAGGAAAGAGTCAGCCATCGCCAGGTAATTTCAAGATGATTTGAGGTGGCTTGAGGTAATTGACTAGTTTAGATATTGATTTTGATTTAACTTGATCTCAGGCTTAATCTGAGGAATTACAGATCCCTACCAAGTGTCAGTCTGTCGCTGTTTGGCTGCACAGATTTCGGGGATGTTTTGAGCGGGGATATTCCGACAGAGCAACAACGACACTTGAAAAGTATTAACTCCGGCGGGAACTGAGTAATTTTTGTTGGGCGGGGGTAAGTACTGCAAAAGCCTTTCTAGCTGCTTCACGGCGAGCATTAGCTATTTGGGTCTGTTGCTCCTTGGTTAGTTTCAAAGTGCGCAGAACATCCTGTAGTCTTTTCTTCGACTTGAGACCAGCAGCAAACTCACGGCGCTGTTCTGGATTAAGAATATCCCGCACCTGACCGGTATATTCTTGGGCAATACTGCGGAGTTTTTGTTTTTGTTCTGGGGTTAGCTTAAGCTGAGGATCTACTGAAACCGACTCTAAATCAGGATCGTTAGCGGCGAACGTTGGGGCGGAATAACTGACTGCACTGGCAACGGTGACCCCTGCAACCAGAGCAGCTAAACTTGCCGCAGCATAACGGGAAAGAGGTAGAGAATTTAACATGGGATTAGGGGGAGTAGATTAGGGGGATTAGCAGAATTGAATGTGACAGAAAACAACTTGAGCGTAAAAGTCTGTCGGAAAATTCTGAAAAACTGGCAAGGTCTGCAAAACATAGTCTTAAAAACCAAGATTGCAAACCAAGATATTTCAAAGTATTTCAGCAACGGACAAAACTTAACCAGTCTGTGACCTATAGCATATACGACATATACAATCGGTATAACGTTGTATCCCAGCATCATCCTGAAATTATTACGCAGGAATTTCACACAATGGTTTAACTTGACTTAATTTCCCATCAGGCTACCCATGATCTCAAGCCGTAACAAAATTTGTAACGATGGAGGAACCCTAGGGGTTGACTTAGCAAAACATAGACCAATTCCTATGATTGCCATTTGCCACTAGATTGTTCCCACTTTGTCCGCTGCTAATGACTTTTACCCAGACCACCTTGATTCAGAGGGATCTGATTCAACCCAGCTAACTCAAAAGACTTTAAGACTTACGGCAAGGGCAATCCGCAAAACTGATCTACTTTTGGCATATTTCAGGTACATAATCCGAGTACAATAGGAGATCCTTGCTTTCATGCCGCCCGTCGGTCGAAAGCCGTTGTCCACTTCAAAACGTCCAAAAGGATATGCAACGCCTCTACGAAACCATGTACATTTTGCGTTCTGATGTTAATGATCATGACGCAGATCAAGCCATCGCCAAATACAAGACCTTCCTGCAAGATCAAGGTGCTGAGGACATTACGATCCAACACCGTGGTAAGCGCCGTCTTGCCTATGAAATCAAAAAACACCGCGAAGGGATCTACATCCAAATGAACTACGCTGGCAACCCTGGCTTAGTTGAAGATTTAGAGCGCTCCATGCGTCTGAGTGAAGAAGTCATCCGTTATCTGACCGTTCGCCTCGAACCCGAAGAATTAGAGTCTAGCCTAACCACCCTGCCTCCGGAACCCTTTGAACAACCGACCCCAGCACCTAAGCCCGCCACTGCGGCTCCCGTTTTGGCTTCTGCTGCCGCTGCCCCAGTGGTCGTAGTCGATGATGCCCCCGCTGCTACTGCCGAAGACTAGAGCCTCTATGGTTTAGAGTCTTCAGTTCTTGGTTTAGCTCAGGCAATCTAACTCAACAGACTGATGACCTGCTAGCTAATCAAACACTCAATCCGATCAGTCTTGGTCGGAAATACTCTCATCATCTCCACTCCTTTGCGCTTGGAGATTTTTTATATTGGAGCAGAGATCTCTATGGCTCTTTTGACCATACCTCCCATTCATACACCTGCCCCACTTAATTTTGAAATCAGTACCCAGGAACCATTGATGTAGTCTATGGCACTGATTGATTTACTCTTTGGTCAAGTGTAAAGGAAATGTGACATATCGCGTGATATGCTAAAAAACGGCATAGATACCTATGTCACACAATGCTTACCTTCCTTTGGCATTATCGCAGGCAACCAGCGTGAAGATTATTCCCGCCAGCAGTAGCAGCACAACGCTACCAGAACCCCCAACCCTGACCCCAGAGCAAAAAGCTGAACTTGCAGCTAAATCTTTGGCAGAGTATGAGTCTCTCAAGCAAAAACTGTTACTCCTAACCCTAGGATTTACCGCTGTGATCACCTTGGGCACGTTTCTGGCTTATGGCTGGAAAATTGCTTTAAGTTATGTGCTCGGCGGCTGTGTGGGCGTAGTTTATTTGCGAATGCTCTCAAGAGGTGTGGATCGCCTTGGAACACAAACTAAGCGCCTCGGGCTTAATCGTTTCGGTGTATTTATCATCCTGATTGTGGTCGCATCCCGTTGGGAACATTTGTCCATATTGCCAGCGTTTTTCGGATTCTTGACGTATAAAATTGCCGTTTTGGTGATTACAGCGCAGGATCTGACGCGGCGTTAAGGGAGCAAAGTGTTTTCGCCATTACCTTCTAGAAGGTTAAAACTTTAACTGATCATGCTTGCTCAATATTTATTTGACATTTCTGCATACAGGCTCGCCGAGCTAGAAGTCGGCAAGCACTTTTATTGGCAGTTGGGCAACCTACAAGTTCATGGTCAGGTGCTGATTGTGAGCTGGATTGTAATGGGTTTGGTGTTAGTAGCGGCAATTATTGCTAGCAGCAGCATCAAGCGCGACAAATACGTTCCCGCTGGCTTTCAGAACTTTATGGAGTATGCCCTAGAGTATTTTCAGGGCATTGCCAGAGACCAAATTGGCGAGAAACATTACAAAGAATGGGTGCCATTTGTTGGTAGTCTATTCTTGTTTATCTTCGTATCTAACTGGCTGGGCGCACTCGTACCTTGGAAACTGATTCATTTGCCTTCTGGAGAACTTGGTGCTCCGACAAGTGATATTAATACCACGGTGGCGTTGTCTCTGCTGGTATCTTTAGCATATTTTTATGCAGGGTTAAGCAAGCGTGGTTTGGGTTACTTCTCTAAGTATGTCCAAGCATCACCGTTTTTGTTGCCTCTGTGGGTGCTAGAAGATTTTACGAAGCCCCTGTCCCTAAGCTTCCGTCTTTTTGGGAATATTTTGGCGGATGAATTGGTAGTTGGGGTGCTGGTTTTACTTGTACCTTTGTTTGTACCTCTGCCAGTGATGATTTTAGGTTTGTTCACCAGTGCGATCCAAGCGTTGATTTTCGCTACATTGGCGGCATCCTATATTGGTGAAGCAATGGAAGGTCACGGCGAAGAGGAACACCATCATTAAGTCTGGAATACGGTGGCAACTTGGGGAGCTTTGAAGTTCTTTGAGGTAGCGCTGTTAACGGGAGGATGGTTTTGCTTGGGCTGGGGTTATACCTTGCTTTACATTGCGGGGTTTCTGATATCTAGAGATATTTGGAAATCTCAGTTTGCTAGCGTCAGATTATGACTAGCTGCTGATTGGTTTAGCTGATTGGTTTACTAATTAGTAGTTAGATTCACGGGCGCTGTGGGGCAGTCAATGCCTCTTACACTATGTTTGGTTAGCTTGTAATTGGTTAACGTGCCCCGCGTAGATACAAATCTAACTTGTTGGTTTGTTTCGTTTGTCAAGTTCATTTGCATTTCAAGAAATAAGGAAAAGAACAGTCATGGATCCATTAGTTGCCGCATCTTCCGTCGTCGCCGCTAGCGTTGCTGTTGGTTTAGCTGCTGTAGGCCCTGGTATCGGTCAAGGTATTGCTGCTAGCCGCGCTGTAGAAGGTATTGCCCGTCAGCCTGAAGCCGAAGGTCGCATCCGTGGCACTCTCTTGTTGAGCTTGGCTTTCATGGAAGCTTTGACGATTTATGGTTTGGTGGTTGCCCTCGTATTGCTGTTTGCTAACCCCTTTTCTGCCTAAACTGCCTAATATCAATTTGAGGAGGCTAAAAGAGAAAGGTAATGCTAGTCAAGGCTTAGGATTTAAGGTTCTGTCCTAACCTGAGTTTTGGCATGGCGTTCTCATTTCTCTTAGCCTTTTCCCTTCAACAGCAAACGTCATTTGCAAGATCACCATGACACTTTGGAACGTTTTTTGGTTGGTTGCAGCAGAAGCAGCAGAACCTAAGGGTGGTTTGTTTGACATCAACGCCACTTTACCCCTGATGGCGGTACAGTTTCTGCTGTTTGCGGCGATTTTGAACCAAGTTTTCTTTAAACCCCTCACCGGTGCGATTGATAATCGTAACGACTATGTGAGAAATCAACTAGCTGAGGCAAAGGCGCGTCTGGCTAAGTCCCAGTCTGTGTCTCAGCAGTATGATCAAGAACTGGTGGCAACCCGCAAAGCTGCACAGGATATGTTAGTCAAAGCCCAAGCAGATGCTAATAAGATTCGCAACGAGCGGATCGCAGTGGCAATTGCTGAAGGTCAAGCCAAGGTAGCGGCGGCAAAAGCTGAGATTGCTGAGCAAAAACAACAGGCTACAGCAACCCTAGAAGCCGAGGTGGAATCCTTGAGTCGTCAGGTTCTCGCCAAGCTACTCGGTAATTTGGTGGGCTAAGGAAATAAATATGAACTTACTGTTATTAGCAACGGAAGCAGCAGAAGGTCACGGTTTCGGGATTAACACCGACATCTTTGAAACCAATGTAGTCAACCTGCTGATCGTTTTAGCTCTGTTAGTCTATGCCGGTCGTGGTTTTATTGGCAATATTCTCTCATCGCGGCTAAAGACCATTGAGAGCGCTCTGAATGAAGCCGAACAAAGGCAACAGGAAGCCGCCGGACTATTGGCTAAGCAGCAAGAAAGTTTAGCTCAAGCTCAGGCGGAATGCGTGCGGATTCGTCAACAGGCGGAAATTGATGCCCAAAAAGCTGGGGAAGCAATTTTAGCCACCATTGATGAAGACATTGCCAAGTTACGGGCAGCCGCCGATGCGGAAATTGCCACTGAACAGGAGCGGATCATTCTGCAACTGCGTCAACAGGTAGCCCAAAAAGCTTTAACTAAGGTTAATCAATATTTTGATCAAGGTTTGAGCGACGATGTGCAGCGGGAATTAGTGGAACGTAGCATTGCCATGCTTAGTGCCAAATAACCTAAATAAAAATTCCAGCTACCCATCATTCGTAAGCACAGGTAAATATCAGCGAGAAGCTCCATGAAGGCGAAATCCATTAGCCAAGGGATTATCGAGCCGTATGCTGAGGCGTTGATGAGTCTGGCACAGGAACAAGGCAAGGTTGATGAGTTTGCCTCGGATGTGCAGTTGATTTTGGATACCCTCCAAGGCTCTAAGGAACTGGCGCAATTTTTGTCAGTGCCGGTAATCAAAAATTCTACAAAGAAGCAAGTTATCGCTGAAGTATTTGGCGGTAAGGTTGCTCCGGTAGTACAAAACTTTATGCAACTGTTGGTAGATCGCGGTCGCGTCTTTGCTTTAGAGGCGATGTGTCGGCAATATCAGCAGTTGGTGCGGGTCAGAAATGGCGTAGTTTTAGCAGAAGTCACTGCCGCAGTGCCACCTAATGGCGCGCAAGAAGATGCCTTGCGTCAGCGGGTTCAGGCAATGACGGGGGCTAATAGCGTGGAATTGTCCGTTGTGGTGGATGCCGACCTCATTGGCGGTGTCATCATTAAGGTTGGTTCTCAGGTGGTGGATGCCAGTATTCGTGGTCAACTGCGCCGGATTACGAATTTCTTAACGGCTAAGGCTTAACCCCAAGGCTTAATGCATCTCTAGTGGGAAATCCCCTTGCCGCCAGACATTTGCCCCGGGCTGGTTGCTTTGAGCCACTTTCATCAATCGCAAGCACCATTGCAAGACACAGCAAGACACTCAAAACACTAATTAAAAGACTATGGTAAGCATCAGACCAGACGAAATAAGCAATATTATCAAGCAACAAATTGCTGAATACAACCAAGATGTACAGGTATCCAACGTGGGTACGGTGCTACAGGTTGGCGACGGCATTGCCCGGGTTTATGGCTTGGAGCAGTGCATGTCCAGCGAATTGTTGGAATTTGAAGATGGCACCATTGGGATTGCCCTCAACCTCGAAGAAGATAACGTCGGCGTGGTGTTGATGGGTGAAGGTCGCGGCATTGCCGAAGGTAGTGCGGTGAAGGCGACGGGTCGCATTGCTCAAATTCCCGTAGGTGAAGCATTTATCGGTCGGGTAGTTGACTCCTTGGCTAATCCCATCGATGGCAAAGGTGAAATCAAAGCCGATGGTAGCCGTTTGTTGGAATCTCCTGCCCCTGGGATTATTGCCCGTAAGTCGGTATTTGAACCCCTGCAAACTGGGATTACTGCCATTGATGCCATGATTCCCATTGGTCGGGGTCAGCGGGAATTGATCATTGGTGATCGCCAAACCGGTAAGACGGCGGTGGCAATCGATACGATCATTAACCAAAAGGGTCAAGATTGTATTTGCGTTTATGTAGCAATTGGTCAAAAGGCTTCTACGGTAGCTAATGTGGTCAATACCCTCCGCGAAAAGGGTGCAATGGATTACACCATTGTGGTTACCGCTAATGCCAATGATCCAGCGACTTTACAATATTTGGCTCCTTACACTGGGGCAACCTTGGCAGAGTACTTCATGTACAACGGTAAGGCAACTTTGGTAATTTATGATGACTTGTCTAAGCAAGCTCAAGCTTACCGTCAGATGTCTCTGTTGTTGCGTCGTCCTCCCGGTCGGGAAGCTTATCCTGGGGATGTATTCTATCTCCACTCCCGTTTATTGGAGCGGGCAGCTAAGCTCAATGACGAATTGGGTGGCGGTTCCATGACGGCATTGCCTGTGATTGAAACCCAAGCCGGTGACGTTTCGGCATACATTCCTACCAACGTAATTTCGATTACTGACGGTCAAATCTTCTTGTCTTCTGACTTGTTCAACTCTGGTTTGCGTCCAGCAATCAACCCTGGTATTTCTGTGTCTCGGGTTGGTTCAGCGGCTCAGATCAAGGCGATGAAACAAGTTGCTGGTAAGATCAAGCTGGAATTGGCTCAGTATGATGACTTGGTGGCTTTTGCTCAGTTCGCTTCTGACTTGGACAAGGCAACCCAAGCCCAATTAGCTCGGGGTCAGCGCTTACGGGAAATCTTGAAGCAAGCCCAAAATTCTCCTTTGTCCGTGGGCGACCAAGTGGCAATTATCTACACCGCAATTAATGGTTACTTGGATGAATTGCCTGTAGAAAGCGTGGGTGAATTCAACAAGGGTCTGCGGAACTATCTGGCTAGCAGCAAGCCCCGCTACGCTGAGATCATCAAGTCTGATCGCGCTTTGACCAAGGAAGCTGAAGATATCCTCAAGACAGCAATCGCTGAGCATAAGAAGGCTTTCAGCGCTGCCTAAGTAGTTTTGTCTCAGTGGTTTTAGCTTAATTTAATTTGATTGGGAAGTAGTTCTTCCCTTAAATAGTTCTCAATGGTAAGTAGGTAATTAATCTACTTACCATTTTTGTTTGGTAGCGAAGTTGATTAATAGGCAATTTCCATCATTACCGTAGCTTCTATCCTTTGATCACCACCGACAATGGCTGTACTGCTGCTAGAGTCACGACTGAATCCCACTGCATTCTGTACCATCATAGGTGCATAGCCTCGCTCTGGGTTGACTTGAATACTCCGAATAGAACTTTGGCGCAAGTTCAAAGCAGCCAGAACTGCATCGGCTTGGGTCAATGCATCTTTAGAAGCTTCCTGTAGAGCAATATTTCGGGCTTTGCTGACTTCTGCTTCTGGAGCCATAAAACTCACTTGTTCGACGCGATTGGCTCCGGCACTGATGGCAGCATCTAACATCATGCCTGCTTTGGGATTGACGGTCACGAAACTAATATCACTTCTGCCAGTGAATCCATCTTGCCGCTGTCTGCCGTCTTGATAGAGAAGGCGCGGATTAATAGTGATGTTGGTGGTTTGGAGTCGTTCTACTCCCTCCCGTTGGAGTCGAGTAATAATCGCATTGGTTCTAGCAGCGATTTGGGCTTGAACTGCTCCAGCGGTTGGGGCATCGATTTCTACACCAAGTTGAATTCGAGTGCGATTAGTGGGCACAATAGCAACGCCTCGACCCGTAACCGTGAGGATTCGTTCCCGATTTGACCTGATTTCCTGTGCGAAAATCGGTTCATTAATTCCAGTGAATCCTGATAATGTACCGATGAGGGCAGTCAAAGCCACGAATCTGGATGAATAACGGAACATTACTTTAACCTCTCAGTTAATTTCGGTTAGTTGTAGTTATTTGGTAGTTATTTGATTGTAATCGATAATTCATAGTCCATTTGAGAATGTACCCCAATGGAACCCCCAATAGAACGTAATTTGCCCGTCACTGGCGCGGCTAAGACAGGATTAGCTGTAGTTACGAGGGTAATGTGCTGATCGGCAACTAATAGCCCTTGGGTAGGGTCAAAACCGAGCCAACCAGCGCCAGGTAAATATACTTCTGCCCAGCCATGCAAGTGGCGCTCATTACTATCAGGATCCCCTTGTTGATAACCACTGACAAATTTAGCAGCCAAACCCACAGAACGACAGCATTCCATAAAGAGAACGGCAAAATCACGACAGGCTCCGGCTCGATGCCGCCAAGTGATACCTGGTGCATGGGGTGCCCCTTGATCCCGAATTTGGTGCTGACATTCATTTGCAATGGTTTGATTGAGTGCCACCAGAAAATTAATCGCATTACCATCGGGGGCTTGCTGATGCAGGATATTTTGGGCTAGTTCCACTGCGGCAGGATCAAAACCACTGGTAATGCCGCTGAGTCCTAAATAGGGTTGTAAATAGGGATTGAGACTGGCACTGTGACTGAGGGGATAATCTATGGGTAAATGGGTTGCCCAGGGTTCTAATAGGAAGTGGAAGGGATTGCTACGATGGCTAATTACCGTAGATTGAGCAGTAATTTCGAGGATTGGCGTAGTTGCAGCAGGATCAAACCAGATTTTGCAAATTCCATTACCATCTTGATCAATCAAATCAGCTTTACCCAAAGGAACTGGATTAATACTCAAGTTGAAGGTGCTGAGTTCTTGATAGGGATCGCAACGCGGACGCAGCCGGATATAGTGAACATCAAGACTGACAGAACTAGCATATTTATAGATGATGCGATGGTTAATTTGATATTCCATTTTGATATTCCATAATGCTCTCTGTTACCTAAATTACTGAATTGAATCTTTGAATTAGCTTCTCTAGATAGTAATCAACGGTATTTAGCTGTAAGTATATGGGATAGGATGGCACATCGAAAGTTAATTGTCATGGAGACTTGATGACTACAGACTTAGACCTTGAGGCGGTTTTTGGGAAAGAATTTCACTATAGGAGGTAGGTAATTAGTCCATAGTGCAGCTTTTTGAGCGGCTGGGGAGAGGTTTTGACTCAGTTCGCGAATTTGATAACGAGATAAAGGAGAACGTTCACAGATAAATGGACGTTGGGGATGTTGGGCAAAATAACCAAAAAATAGAGCGGCTCGATCTTGGTGGACTGGTGGTTTACCACGATGGTAATAGGTGGCAGTGTCTACAAAGATCACCGTACCTGCTTTGCCAGTACAGGTTTTGCGCCAAGGTTTCTCTAGAAGAGATTCCTCTTGATCATCAGTTCCAAATTGTGTAGCCCACCTTTGTCGTAATTCTGATTCTTTGAGAACTTGAAAAGGATAGTCCACATGCTCCCTGAGAAATTGATTTGCTTCAGGAGTAGTACATTCAAAAGGTCCGCCAAATTCATCCACATCATTGAGGTAAATACCAATTTTAATCATGCGCCAATCTTCGCGATCTCGATGCCATTTACGTGGTCCAGCGTGCCTACCATCGGCAAGACTATAGTAAAAAGATAGGGAATCGTAAGCTACGGGCAAACCTAAATATGCTTCCACAATATGCAATAAACGTTCCTGTGCGCCCCACCAAAATATGGCTGGATAATCTGTCAATTGATGGGCTTCACCAGTGAGGGTGTGTTTAGTGGCATATTTAGGAGTTGTGGCAAGGTGAGCCAATTGTGATGCAACAGCCTGGGCACCGTGCCAAAGTTGGAGATTAAGAGGTAGGTCTAATTCCGTTAGGCTAGTGACACAAATCCCGTCTTGCCTCAAAGTATTCACAATTTTTTGATCCATAGCGCTCAGGTTGGCTTCCATTTCCTGAATTTTGGGCTGATGGGCGATTAGTCTCTTTTGATAGCGTGGGTAAAGTATTTCCCGTTCTAACCAAGGATTTACTGAGGCTGCCATTGCTAATTCAGAAGGAATACTAAGGGCACGTTGTAGTAGAGCGTCACTAATTAAGTTGATTCTTTCTCGCCACTGCGGAGAGGGTGAATTTCCTGACATGGGTGAGACTGGGTTTAGGAGTGTATTAGATGTCTGAATTTTACTTTCCATTAGTTCGTTATATTGACTAAGATTAAAGAACCTAGATAATGATTTAGATAATTTTGAAGACGAAGATATGACTAGGTTAGTTATGGAACTAATCTTGATTGAGGATCTACGGAAGAATATTTATGGGAGTATTTGCTGTGAGTTAGTCAAGCGAATGAATCTGTGGCTGTGATCTTTAGAATCATGGCACAGCAAAGAGTTACGGCTAGGGGGGCTAGGACTCGATCAATGGTAGATTTTCTGAATCATATAAGTGCTCCCCAAAACACCTTTATATGAAATATATGAAAAATTACAACTTCTACAAATACGCCTTAAGCTGAATAGAATGCTCGTTAAATCTCTAAAGGAAGTTTCCTAGCACATTTCCTTAGCATGTTTATACATTACTAGTTAATTGGTTAACTCTTCAGTTATTCCCAAGACAAAAAACCATGACTGTGAACACTTGATCACTAATTCGTTAACAAGAATTCAGTTTATTCCAATGTTTCTATATAGAATTTCTTACTTACATACCAAAGTTACCGGTCATTGACCAGCCATTAAATACCAGCCATTATGGAATCCGTGATTTTCTCTGTAAGCTCGGTTTAGTCAGGTTCGGTTTAACTATCTAAAGACAACGCCTTATATAAAGCTGCCTTCTCCTTAGCCCGTTGTTCATAGGCATACACCTCATACGCCTTCACGCCACCGATAATGCAAAAACCGTCCACATCCATACCTCGGGTGAGCATATCCACCCCCCAAGTGTGCCGTGCTTGTTCAAGGGTAATGGGCATATCGTCCCCATCCTGATCCACTGCATGAGCATTGGGGGCTGCGGTCCAAGCTTCCCAACGTTCTTCCAATTCGCTCATCGTTAATGGCTCCCCATCCTGTCCTAAGAACATTTCTGGCTTAGTATCCTTACGACCCTTGAGATAAGCCACTAAAGGATTATTATTGTTAGAACCATAACGGTGACCACAGATTTTCTGATTGATGGGCACTAGGCGCATGGCTTTACCTTCGCCGCCCACCTGTAACACGCGACTTTTACCCTCCAAACGATAATCAGTGCGCTTCAGCCGCAACAACTCCAAGGCTCTGACCCCCGCGCCAAATAAAACATACGCCAAGGCATAATCCCTAGTGCTGATGTGTTTAGCCGTCTGCAAAATTGCCGCTACTATCTCAGCAGACAGATCTCTGACGGTAATCGTCGTGGTGACACTAGTTTGCGTTAAAGTTTCCACTAGAGTAGCAATAAAATCTTCGCGGCTATGCCAAAGAGGTTGCACCTCGCTAGTCATGGCAATCACTGCATAACCTAAAATACAGGTATTAACCAAACTGGCTAACTTCATTGGTGGCAGCGGATTTTGCACCCGAGCATTCACCATCACATCCTTTAACGCCGAGGCAATGGCTTGATTTACCTGAGACATCCCCTGGGCGATAATCTGCCGACTTTCCTTCGGATATTGCCCTGCTTCACCCACCAAAGACCGCACCAACTCCGGCACGCTTTCAATTGCCTGCAACGAGTTGTGGGCGTAATAAGTCAAAAATCGTTTTAAGTCGCCTTGATTAACCAGTTCCGAACCCATAATGGACTCTCCTGCTTGAGTCATCAATAGATATTTTTGCAGACATTCTTGCAAAACCGCTAGCAATAAGCCGTGTTTATTACCAAAATGTCGAAATAAAGTAACCTCATTCACCTCTGCTTGGTCGGCAATCTGACGGGTCGTAGTTTCCGTGATGCCCTGACTAGAAAACAGTTCAAAAGCAGTGTGAACAATTCGTTGACGGGTGGGTAGACGAGTAAGAGACATGGAAAGGAAGATTTTTTGCAAGTAACACTTGCATTTTCGGCAACAAAGCAGTAAGCTATGGCAGATGCAAGTAGTACTTGCATAGTAACATCAATCTTTACTAACTTCCCTAGACCTTTCTAGACCTTTATTAGCTTATTTCTCTAGCTCGTCCCTCTAGCTTAATCTAACTTTTTCCATGACCTCCACTCTAAACTCAGTCAATCTGTCAGCAGATGCCAACCCATCAGCTCAGAAAGACCAACAGAACCCCCAACCAACTGATGCTAAGTTGAACTGGGTCAACGTCATTTTCTTTGCTGTATTTCACCTTATCGCCATTGGTGCAGCACCTTTCTTCTTTTCTTGGGAAGGGGTAGTGGCAATGGTAATCCTACATTGGCTCACTGGTAGCATTGGGATCTGTTTGGGGTATCACCGTCTCCTCAGTCACCGCAGTTTCCAGGCTCCTGCTTGGGTAGAAGCAGTGGTTGCAGTGATTGGCTCCTTGGCAATGCAGGGCGGACCGATTTTTTGGGTGGGCGGTCACCGTCAACATCATGGTTTCACCGAACATTTGGACAAAGATCCCTACTCTTCCACTCGGGGTTTTTGGTGGAGCCACGTTCTATGGATTTTGTATGCCAAGCCTGAACATTTCAAGGTAGATAACTACAAAAAGTTTGCCCCTGACTTGGCATCGCGTCCTTTCTTTGTGTTTCTAGATAAGTATTTTCTTCTGTTACAGATTCCTTCAGCGTTGATCTTATTTGCCTTGGGTGAATACGTTTTCCACGGTTTGGGGATGTCATTCGTGATTTACGGTTTGTTCCTACGGGCGGTCTTGCTGTGGCATAGCACCTGGTTTATTAACTCGGCTTGTCATATGTGGGGCTATCGGAATTTCCCCGATGCTAAAGACCATGCCACTAACCTCTGGTGGTCAGCGATTCTTGCCTATGGTGAAGGCTGGCACAACAATCATCATACCTATCCTCAATCCGCTAAGGCTGGTCTGAAGTGGTGGGAGTTTGATCCGACCTGGGGTGCAATCCGTGTTATGGAAGCTTTTGGTCTAGCTACTAAGATCAATTTACCTGCACCTTGGCAAAAGGAAGGTCAGAAAGTTTAGATCCTCTGGTATGAATCCGGTTCTAATATTTCAGATACTTGGTTTCAACAGTGGGTTCTGTAGCGAGCAATTCACCTAGTTAAGGGATTTGACCGCAATAATAGACACAATAGGCATGGGCAATGGGTTCTTATAGAATCTATTGCTTTTTGTTTATGTATCCTCGGTTATAGTCCCGCAAAGTCTGCCTAGGTTATATTTCTGGTTATAGCTCTGGGGTGGATTTGGTTTCTGGGAAATTCTTTTAAAGTTATTTTGAAATTCTTTTGAAAATGGTGGAGTATTTTGATGACTAATGCGCCCTTCTCAAATTCGCCTCAGTCTGATTTAACCGCAGAGACGGGCAGCATCGGGCAGTCAAGTCAAAAATCTAGTAATGCTCATCAACGGGATCATAGTCATATTCGGTTTTGTGATCAGCCGGAATTGGTAAATGCGACTCAGTTACAGGAATTATTTAATCGAGCGGCATTTTGGGCAAAGGATCGCTCCGTAGCACAATTGGCGATTGCCTTGGCGAACTCCTGCCCAGTGGTGACGGTGTGGGATGGAGAAAGGCTGATTGGTCATGCGAGGGCAACCAGTGACGGTGTGTATCGCGCTACGATTTGGGATGTGGTGATTGATCCGGAATATCAAGGATTTGGTTTAGGGCGGAAGTTGGTACAGACGGTTTTAGCCCATGCTCGGATGCGTCATGTGGAAAGAGTTTATTTGATGACAACCCAACAGCAGAAGTTCTATGAACGGATTGGTTTTAATGAGAATCAGTCTACAACGATGGTACTGATGAATGAAGACAGTACAGGCTTGTTGGTGGGAACAGAACAGTTAGCCGCCATGTGGCAAGAAGCCCATCACCATGACCATCATTAGGGTGTCTGATGGGATCGGGTTTTCAGTTTGGCGCGATATAATTATGATATTTAGGAAACATCTCACTTGCTAGGGAGTGTCATCAAATGAGCCAAATGATAGAAGCGACCATGTGAATAGCACTAAGAAAAGTTTCAGCCAGTTTGTCATATCGAGTGGCAATCGCGC
>JBIKNH010000033.1:0-27258 GCA_044358815.1 Pseudanabaenaceae cyanobacterium
TGAGCCATGCATACACTGTTGCTTCACTAACTGCGTATCGTCTTGCTGCTTCTGCTTTGCTTCCTCCTCCTCTGACATACTCCACTACTCTTTCTCTTAAGTCCATACTGTATGTCATTTCTCTATCCTACATTAACCTCTACTTCTTATTTGATTCTACTATATACTGATAAAACCGAGTGTCCCTTTGCCTCCCCTTTTTATTGGTCAGCCTTCATCTGTCAGGGCTTGCGGTGATGATATCGAGGGCTGAGCGCAGTCGAAGCCCCCTCTCAAAACTATTGAGAACAAACATTAATCTTTCTCTAACTAAATCCTTCTCAACTACTACAAATCTAATACTACAAATCCAAAGACTGCTGTAATGGCTGGTTATTTTGATGCGTATTTATTTGATTAAGATTAGCATAACCCAAATGCTGCCAAGCCGCTGGAGTAGCGATTCTGCCCCTTGGGGTGCGCTGTAAATAACCAATCTGTAATAGATAAGGTTCATATACTTCCCCAATAGTTTGGGTATCCTCACCAGTGGCGGCTGCCATCGTATCTAAACCCACCGGACCGCCATTAAAGTTCTCAATCATCACCTGTAATAACTTCCGATCAATCCAATCTAAGCCCTTAGGGTCTACATTAAAAACTTCTAAAGCAGTTTCCGCAATGGCATGATCCACCACACCATTATTCTTAACTTCCGCATAGTCACGCACTCGCTTGAGCAACCGATTGGCAATCCGTGGCGTACCCCTAGACCGCTTAGCGATTGCCATTGCGCCACCATCATCAATGGGAGTTTCGAGAATTTGAGCACTACGCAAGACGATTTCTGCTAACTCTTCCGGTTCGTAAAATCGTAAATGCTGCACAAAACCGAATCGATCCCGTAATGGCGAAGATAGCGCTCCGATCCTGGTGGTTGCGCCAATCAAAGTAAAATGCTGCAAAGGAACGCTACGAATCCTTGCGCCGTGACCTTTGCCAATCGTAATATCTAATCGATAATCTTCCATTGCCGGATAGAGAATCTCTTCTGCAACAGGATTTAACCGATGGATTTCATCAATAAAGAGAATATCCCCCGCTTGTAAGGAAACCAGCAAACCCGCCACATCTCTAGGGCGTTCTAATGCTGGAGCAGAAGTGATTTTACATTGCACACCCATTTCTGTAGCGATAATCAGAGCCAGAGAAGTCTTGCCCAAACCAGGGGGACCATAGAGCAACAGGTGATCTAAAGCAGTTTGACGGGATTTAGCCGCAGCAATGGCAATATCTAATAGAGCTTTGAGATCTTTCTGTCCAATGTATTCCGTGAGATTGCGGGGACGAATGCCCTGACTGGCTTGGGGTTGTGCTGTCTGGGCTTCCATCGCATCATCTTCAGGAGTTGCCACCGCTTGCAACAAAGATAACCCATTCTCTTCCTTAAGATCATTTTTCTTATTACGATCTTCCCTGACATGGGGCGGCAAATTCAGTAATTCTGATTGAGTCACAGACGGTGTGGCTTGCTCTACCTCAGCAGAACGTTTCCTACCACGAGGATAAGGATTACCGCCCTGCTGAGAAGAGATGATCGCCATAATTGATAGTTACTTACAGAATTAGTTAGAGAATTAACCAGAGAAATAATTAGAAAATAATTAGAAAATTACTTGGTTTGAGATTGCGGTAACGGCAGCCCCTGAATCGCCAAATCCAGTAACTGCATGGGATGGAAGACCGGAATCTGTTTCCCTTGTACCGCCAAATGTTGCCGAATCTGCAAATTACAACCCACATTCGCGGAGACAATAATCTTCGCACCCGTTGCCGTGAGATTTGTTACCTTTTGCTGTCCCAGTTCATAACCGACTTCCGGTTGCAGAATATTATAAACTCCGGCACTGCCACAACACAAAGCCGCGTCCACAGGTTCTCTTAACTGCAATTGTGGAATCTGTTTCAATAAACGGCGCGGTTGCAGACTGATTTTCTGTCCATGCAACATGTGGCAAGCATCCTGATACACCGCCACCAAAGGTTCCGCCTGTAAAGGAGACAGAGGCGTAGTTAAACCCACCCGATCCAGAAATTCCTGGACATCTTGCACCCGCGAGGCAAATTCCGCCGCCCGTGATGCATAAACCGGATCATCCTTCAATAAATGCCCATATTCCTTCAGTGTATGTCCACATCCCGAAGCATTAATTAAGAGCGCATCAAGTTCCAATGGCGCAAAGGTATCAATGGTTTGGCGAGCAAATTCTCTAGCTTGTTCTTCCTGTCCTTGGTGATGGGACAACGCCCCACAACAGCCCTGAACTTGAGGAATTACCACCTCACAGCCATTAGCCGCCAAAACCCGCACCGTCGCGGCATTGACTTCCGGCAAAAAGACCCGCTGCACACAACCCAGCAACACCCCCACCCGATAACGCTTTGGTCCCTGGGCTGGCACCACCGCTGGTAATTTGTCCTGTAAGCCATCTAGGGATAAATTCGGCATCACTGCTTCCATTGCCGCGATGGGTTTAGGTAGCAGCTTCTGGAATAAACCCGTTGCCCGTAATTGCTTTTGCAGTCCCAACTTTTGATAGAGCCATAGGGGAGCCATCAGAGGACGCAACCGCTCCGGATAAGGGAAAATGCTAAAAATTAGTTGCCGTAACGCTTTTTCTGCCCAAGAGCGGGGATGATTACGCTCAATCTGGGGACGCATTGCCGCAATAAGCTGATCGTATTGCACCCCCGACGGGCAAGTCGTGACACAAGCCAAGCATCCCAAACAACTATCAAAATGTTCTACCACTGGGGGGGATAGGGGAATCTGTCCCGTATTAATGCCATCCATCAGATAAATCCGTCCGCGAGGGGAATCGGTTTCCTTGCCCAAAACTCGATAACTGGGGCAAGTAGACAAACAAAATCCACAATGCACACAGGCATCGATCAGCTTAGGATCGGGGGGATGTTGAGCGTCAAAAGTCCGTAAAGCGCCATTACTAGAAGCTTCATTTACAACTGAATTCACAACTGATGCGGGGGAGATTTCGGATGGCATAGGGGGTTAGGCTCGGCAATAAACCAATAAATAAACCAGTAGATCAATCAATCAAAATCAATCAATAGAAAACGAATTACCTAGTTGACTGCTCATATTATAGTGCGGCAACCCAAACCAAATTATCCCCCGAAAATTCAATTCAAAACTCTGGGCAAGATTATGGGTGAAATTATCGCCAGAAATCATGGGCAAAAATTTTGACCCAAAATGATGCCTGAAAATTAGGATCAGATTTAGGATTAGATTATGACCAAATTGTGACAGGGCAATTTGTTTCAGATCTTTACCTTGTGTTGTGCTGAGCGGTATCATGGGAAACGTCACAATACAATAATTCACGAAAATCAACTGAGGTTTTGTCATGTCGGATCAGTATGCTTACCTGCGCGGTGAATTTGTCCCCCTTGAGCAGGCTAATATTAGCGTTCGGACCCATGCTTTTTTGTATGGTACGGCGGTGTTTGAGGGCATTAAAGCATACTGGCTCCCAGAAGAAAATTGCATGGGCATATTCCGGATGCAAGACCACTACCGACGCTTAGTGCAAAGTGGACGGATTCTTCTTTTCAATCCTCCCGTCGATGCCGCAACTATGGGGGATCTCACCGTGGACTTACTCCGTCGCAATCAATGCAAATCCGCCACATACATTCGTCCCATCATCTACAAAGCCGATCTCCGCATTGGACCTATCCTCACCGTCAAAGACACGAAAGATGATTTTTGTCTGTTCACCGTGCCAATGGATGGCTATCTAGATACTGCTAAAGGTATTAGCGTGGGGGTTTCCTCATGGCGACGACTGGATGACAATGCCATCCCTGCCCGTGCCAAGGTCAGCGGCGCTTATGTGAATACTGCTCTGGCTAAAACCGATGGCTATGCTTCTGGTTATGATGATGTGGTGGTTTTAACTAATGAGGGGCATGTGGCGGAAGGTAGCGCCATGAATCTGTTCTTAGTGCGGGATGGTCAACTGATCACCAGTGCCATTACGGAAAATATTCTCGAAGGGATTACCCGCAGTACCATCGCTGAATTAGCCCAAAAGGAACTAGGCTTAACCACAGTATCCCGTCCCATTGACCGCACTGAGTTATACATTTGCGAAGAAGCTTTCTTTGTAGGTACAGCAACGGAACTCGCTCCCATTACCAGCTTTGATCATCGTCCTGTCGGTGATGGCACAGTGGGACCCATTGCCAGTCAATTGCGCGATCTTTACAGCAAAGCCACCCAAGGACTATTGCCAGACTATAGCCACTGGGTCACGCGAGTTTAGGATTTAGACTAAATTGAATTCGGAAGATCCCAAAGACTAGTCATAACAGAATCTAGGTTCTAATTAACTCTTCTCCAATTAACTTAGTTTAGGAATGTGTCTCTTACTTCCTAAACTAGGCTGATCAAGAGCCTATAATTCTAACCAATCGTCCAATTAACCGCCATATTTCACGGAATCCCCATGCTCAAAACGACCCTCCAACGTGGTCAAGTCATTAGTCTCACCATTACAGATCTCGCAGACAGTGGCGATGGCGTAGGGCGTTACGAAGAAATGGTGGTATTTGTCCCCAATGCAGTGCCGCAGGATCGGCTCCAAGTCAAATTAACTGCGGTTAAGCCCACATTTGCCCTAGGGGAAATTCTCAATATCTTGCGTCATTCCCCCTATCGCCTGCGCCCCCGCTGTATTGTGGCGGACAAGTGCGGCGGTTGCCAATGGCAAATCGTAGACTACGGTTTACAACTAGAACAAAAACAGAACCAAGTCACCCAAGCCCTGCAACGCATTGGGAACTTCACAGCGGAACATCTTGGGCAGGTGATGCAGCCGATTTTGCCAGCGGATGATGATTTATACTATCGCAACAAAGCCACGTATCCCTTACGCCTAGCCAATGATGGCAAAGTCAAGGCGGGTTACTATCAGAAAGGTTCCCACAAGTTAATTAATCTGAATCAATGTCCGGTACAAGATCAGAGACTTGATCCATTTTTAGCAGAAATTAAATTTGATATTGAGCGACGGGGCTGGACAATCTATAACGAAGTCACCCACGATGGCGCATTACGTCATTTGGGGTTACGCATTGGGCGCAGAACTGGTGAAGTGCTTTTAACTTTAGTCAGTAAAGAACGGAACTTGCCAGAACTAGCTACCCAAGCGGAACTATGGCAAACTAAATATCCGAATCTCGTTGGTGTTTTACTGAATCATCAGCCCCAAAAATCTAATGTCATCTTCGGTAAAGAGACATTCTGTATTACCGGAAGAGATTATCTAGTCGAAAATTTTGCAGGGTTAACGTTCCATTTACGGGGGGATACGTTCTTCCAAGTTTATACTGAACAAGCCGAAAAGATGGTTTATCTATTGCGGGATCGCCTTGCACTCACTGGCAACGAAATCCTGCTTGATGCCTATGGTGGTATTGGTACGCTGGCATTGCCTCTAGCTCAGTATGTGGAGCAGGTAATTTCGATGGAAATCCAACCCCAAGCCACTGCCCAAGCGGAACGGAATGCGCAAATCAATAACATCAATAATGCAGTATTCTACACTGGCAAAGTAGAAGATTTACTTTCCGAATTAACCATGCGACCTGATGTGGTGATTCTCGATCCACCACGCAAGGGCTGTGAACCGAAAGTAATCGATTATTTACGGGAATATGCTCCCCAAAGAATTGTCTATGTCAGTTGTAATGCCGCCACTCAAGCCAGAGACTTAGGGCGTTTCTGTGCCGATGGCTTGTATGAGTTAGTTCATGTACAGCCGATTGATTTCTTCCCTCAGACTAGTCATGTGGAATCTATTGCGTTCCTAAATCATAGATAGGGAAATTAATAAATTAATTAAATTACTCAAAAGCAACAATCTCAGATAGGTTCCTAAAAGTAAGATTCAGCTAGGTTACATCAATCTTGCAATTGAACCTAGCTGAATTTGGGAATCTATTTAGAACTTATTTGGCTAGTGTTTTGGTCTGTCTTCCCCTTGACCAACGGTGCTTAACTACCGAAAATCGCCAAATTCACCGCAGGCTTAGTGCCGTCAGGACTAGCAATAAAGAAAATCACAATGCCGGACTTAGTTTCTTTATTGACGAAAGCACCTACCTTGCCGCCGTCAATGTCAGTGATGGTACCTTCCCCAGACCAACCCGCTTTCTTCATCTCACCGTCATAATATGCCAAGGTATCTTCCCACTTATCGGTTGGGGGCAAGGCATAGGCTTCATAGGCATAATCTGTAAAACCAATGGATTTCGCCACATCAGCAGCAATCTTATCGAATTCAGGATTGTTTGCTAGAGATTGAGCCGTTGCTTTGGGTGCAACCTTTAACCCTCCTGCCTTAGTACCAGTCGCCGCAGGTTTTGCGTCCTTAGTGTCTGGTTTTGCATCAGCTTTGGGTGATTCCGTAGGCTTAGCACTTGCATCAGGTTTCGGTGCATCGGCTTTTGGCGCTTCAGTTTTGGCTGCTTCCGTAGGCTTGGCACTGGGGGTAGTAGCAGTGGGGGTAGTGGTCACGGTGCAACCGACTAGTCCAGACAAAACCGTAGACAAGCCTAATGCAAGGAAATATTTTTGGTTGAGCATGAAGTTTTGGGGTGATTTTTTGGGGATAAATTTGCTCTTAGTGTCATTTTTGGCATGTAGCCACAGATTTCAAAGCTTTTGAAGTTACCTAGTTAGAGCAAACTTTAAGTTTTCTAGACCTCTGACACCAACGGGTTGAAAACTCACAACTGCTAACCTGATAAGAGAAGGTTGCGTCAGTATGGGCGTAATCACAAGCACAGGGGCAATTATATAGACTTCCTTTTAGAGAGACAATATGTAATTAGTTGATACAAATGTCATTATCAGACGAAATTCATCATGTTCCTAGCTGTCTTGGACCACTCCCCAAATGCCTTAAATCCCCAGTACTCCCATGATTCACCATTCTTAGGAGCATTCGCTACACAGTCTTTCCGTTACTAGGGGCAGAGTTGTATATTGCTGACTTTGTGATGAAATAGAGACATTAAGGATCTCTAGGCGAAAAACATCATTTTCAACGAGCTTTAGTCTGGATTTGTCAGTAAATCGCCAAATTTGCAAAATCTCACCGCAAGATCCCACCGCAAACGTTTGCGAAAATAGACACAATATAATAACCTTGACCCAATAAAAGGTGATCATTAGCAGTTTGGTAACTGTGTCATATATGCGTGTTCCCAATGAAATTCCTGTGGCTCAACGGGTGAGCGATCCGCAACGCATTTCCAATCCCTCTCATCCCATAGTGAAGTCATTGCGGGTTTTTCCTTGGTGGGGTTATGTTTTAGCTATATTGGCTTTTTTAGCTCCGGTGATTGCTGCTAGGGCTATGTTCGTCTGGAATGGCATTAATGAACCGCAAACTACTAAAAATGCCCCCAGTAGCGGTACAGCAACCACTGAACCTAATCCTATAGTTGCCCCTACGGATCTACCCACCTCAGTACCAGCAACTCCAGCAAATGGTACCAGTAGTTCTAGTAACAGCAGTACTTCAAACGCAAACCCTAACTCAACCCCTAGTGCTAATAACAGTAGTATGTTGGGGCATCTGCGATACAGCGAGGCTCCGGCTAATACCCTACGTCCCATTGGTCGCGCCAGTGACGGTTACGAAATCAAGCTCAGAGAAGCAGCGGCTAAAAGTTATCTGGCAATGGTGGCAGATGCGCGGGCTGAGGGTGTGGAGTTAGTGGTGATTTCAGGTTTTCGCACTAAAGCTGAACAGAAAGAATTATTTTTTGGGGTAGGACAACAACGGAACCAAACCCCCGCCCAACGTGCCCAAGTTAGTGCCCCTCCTGGGTATAGCGAACATCACACAGGCTACGCTGTAGACATTGGTGATGGCAGTACCCCCAGCACGAATCTATCCCGCAATTTTGAAAAAACCGCTGCCTTTGCTTGGTTGCAAAAGAACGCCGCCCGTTATGGGTTCGAGATTTCTTTCCCAGAAAATAACCCCCAAGGAGTGATGTATGAACCTTGGCATTGGCGTTATGTTGGCGATGACCACAGCTTAGCGACTTTTTATAAAGGGCAGAGTCTACCCCCCAAAAACTAGCTAAAGCGCCTCATCTCCCATCAGCCATGAAACTCAGCGGCAGTGATTTGTTAGCCGTGGCAATTTTCAGCATTTCGATGTTGGCATTGCTCGGACCTGTTTTAAATCTTTCCCCCACGATCCCAGCGGCGATCGCCTTGATTGGTTTAGCACTGTATGGCATGGATGTGGGTTGGTGGCAGGGGCGAGGCAGTCAGGCTATGATGCTCTGGATTAATCGTCAATCCCCCGAATATCAGCGGCGGGTGGCGTGCCATGAAGCGGGGCACTTTCTCGCTGCCTATTTATTGGATTTGCCCATCAGCAGTTATAGCACTGGAACAATGATTGACGGGTCTGCCGCTGAGGGTCAAAGTCTCTATACCGAGGGGAATTTGGTAATCAATGGTATGGCGGATCTAGCTGCCAGTGATGGATCTAACAATGATGGATCTAACACAGTGGCAAATTCAGGGGATGAAGTGGATCAGCGCTCCCTTTTGCAAAAACTAACCACCGTAGCTATGGCGGGAATTGTTGCCGAAGAACTGCTCTGTGAGGGTACAGCCCAAGGTGGCAGCACTGACTATCAACAACTGCGTCACCTATTGCGGTATCAGGGAACCATTACCCATCAAACTTCCACTAACTACGGCTTACAGGAACGCTGGGCAAAACTCAGAGCTAGAGATCTGCTACGTCCCCACGAGGCAACCTTGCAGATTTTAGCCTCTGCCATGATGCAACAAGCCAGCCTAGCCCAATGCTTAACCACGCTTAGGGCACAACTTAATGGGATAACTGCACAAAATCCTCTAATCATAGAGAAAAATCTAGCCATCCCGCCATCAAAATAGACTGATGCCGAGGGTAGCATTCAGCGTTATAATCATCACGGCAAGACAAAGCGATATACATCACAGATACACATCACATCCCAACCATTAGAATTATGGAACAGATTATTTTCCCCGGCTCTGCCGTGCGTGTAATTAATGAAGGCGACACCTACTATGGTTTCCAAGGTCAGGTGCAAAGAGTGACCGATGGTAAAGTGGCAGTAATTTTTAGCGGTGGCAACTGGGAAAAAATTGTCTCTTTCAATTTCAACGAGTTGGATGTGATCGATACCACCGCCACCAAAAAGAAAAAATAATCCTGACCTAGGCTTTCTCACTGACTCTATCTGAGTCTCTATCTGAAGTCTATTAAATTCCTAATTCCTGAAATTAAATTCTTGATTTTGGGATATTTCTAGATATCTCTAGGTACTTCGAGACATTTTGAGCTAATTTCAGCTAAATCCGCACCCTAAGACCCTATGCCGACTAATTTTGCTCTGTCCATTGAGAACCTGCGTAAATCCTATGGCAATCAGATTGCTGTAGATAACGTTTCCCTATCAGTACCCTCAGGACAAATCTACGGTTTGCTAGGTCCCAATGGTGCGGGTAAAACCACCACGCTCCGTTGTTTATGCACTTTAACCAAGCCCGACAGCGGCACGATTACCGTTGCTGGGGCTACTGATCCCCGATTAATTCGGCAACGGCTCGGTTATGTTGCCCAAGAGGTTGCCTTAGATAAAGTATTGACGGGGCGGGAATTACTAGAATTTCAAGGGGGTTTGTATCATATTCCCTCAAAAGAGATCGGGACGAGGGTTGCGGCTATGTTGCATCTGCTGCAACTGGATGAATATGCAGATCGGCAAACTGGTACATATTCCGGTGGACTACGGAAACGCCTTGACTTAGCTGCTGGACTGTTACATCAACCGCAAGTCTTAGTTTTAGACGAGCCAACGGTGGGGTTAGATATTCAGAGCCGTTTGGTGGTGTGGCAATTTTTGCGGGACATTAGAGCCAGTGGCGTAACCGTATTACTGACTAGCCATTACCTCGAAGAAATCGATGCCCTAGCGGATCAGGTGGCAATTATTGATCGGGGTAAAGTGATCGCTGCTGGCACACCGAATGAATTAAAAAATCAAGTAGGTGGGGATCGCATTACCCTACGGATTAAAGAATTTGCCGAAATTACTGAAGCTCAACAGGCTCAAGCCCTATTGGATCAGTTACCTTTTGTACGTTCTAGTTCCATTAATCCTGCCCAAAGTAATGCCGTTAACTTGGTTATCCAACCTACAGAGAATGCGATTGGTGCAATTCAGAATTCCCTAAATAGTGCCGGATTGTCGCTTTTTAGTGTGGCAATGGCACGACCTAGCCTTGATGATGTGTTTTTGGCGGCAACGGGACAAACTCTCTTGGATGCAGATATGGCAGCGGCAGAACTGGCTACGGTTGGCGGCAAGAAAAAGAAGAAGTAAACCAATAACAACCTAAAACATCATAATTTTTAGCTCGATGAGATTGGCAATAAAATCATCGGGGTGCAATGCCTCAATGTCATGAATATCAAGGACATCTTGCGGAAAATCCTTGATATTAAAAGTAAAGTAATGATTTGGTTAGCTTTATAAGAGATCGCTGCTGCTAAGACATGGTGATCGTCTGGCTCAGGAAGTGTTAGAGACGGAATCAGCCACTCAAAAATGGAATGTAACGCACCACATTTTACGTTAGAGCGTGTTTGAGAAGTTTTGATCCCCCTAAATCCCCCTTAGAAAGGGAGACTTTTTTAGTCTTTTCCCACCTTTTTAAGGGGGGCTAGGGGGGATCAATCATTATTTTTAGCGAATATGCAGACTTCCCAAACACTCTCTTAACCAATCCATTCCCAATTCAGTCTTGGATAATTCACATTAAACTTCTCATTAAAAATAGAACCTTCTTTCGTTTTGGCAGTTGCAGTCTAAAAGATCCTGTGTGATATTCGATTCAGTTAGCAATATTTAGTTAACAATAACTGTGAAGTAATCCCCAACATTGCAGTTAATCCCATTAGTTCACCCAAAATAGCAACCGATCTTGTCAGTGTTTGACCAAACTACAGGAATTTTCTGACACCTGCCAATAACACCACCAATCAATACCGCCCATCAACTACAACAATTATTTTTGTGATTATTTAACCCAACACCCAAACAAACAGGTTAAGATCAGCGGTGAAGTTTTGGTTATTACATTACGAATGAAATAATTATGTCTACATTCAACAACGCCTCAGAGTCCGTTGCTCAGGATCGCATCATCTTTTTTGACACCACCCTACGCGACGGCGAGCAATCCCCCGGCGCTACCCTGAACGTGGAGCAAAAACTGCTGATCGCCCAGCAACTGTCTCGATTGGGTGTAGACATTATCGAAGCGGGTTTTGCCTATGCCAGTAAAGGTGATTTCTATGCCGTGCAGGAAATCGCGAAACAGGTCGGTTTGGTAGATGGTCCGACCATTTGTAGCCTAGCCCGCGCCACCAAACAAGACATTGATGCTGCCGCAGAAGCCCTCAAACCTGCCGCTAAACAACGGATTCACACCTTTTTAGCTACCTCTGACATTCACCTAGAGTATAAACTCCGCAAAAGCCGCCGTGAAGTTCTCGCTATCGTGCCGGAAATGGTGGGTTATGCCAAATCTAAAGTTCAAGATGTGGAATTTTCCCCCGAAGATGCCGGACGCTCTGATCCCGAATTTTTGTATCAAGTCCTAGAGGCTGCCATTGCGGCTGGGGCAACTACGGTAAATATCCCTGACACAGTGGGCTACCTCACCCCTGCGGAATTTGGTGCTTTGATCAAAGGTATTAAGGACAATGTGCCCAACATCGATCAGGCGATTATCTCCGTTCATGGTCACAATGACTTAGGTTTAGCCGTGGCAAACTTCCTTGAAGCGGTCAAAAATGGGGCGCGGCAGTTGGAATGCACCATCAATGGCATTGGCGAACGGGCAGGCAACGCAGCTTTAGAAGAACTGGTAATGAATCTCCATGTGCGGCGCTCCTACTACAACCCATTTTTGGGACGGGCAGCGGACTCAACGGAGCCTCTGTGCCGCATTGATACGAAGCAAATCTATAAAACTTCCCGCTTAGTTTCCAATCTCACGGGAATGTTGGTGCAACCCAATAAAGCCATTGTGGGGGCTAATGCCTTCGCCCATGAGTCGGGCATTCACCAAGACGGCGTGCTGAAAAATCGCCTCACCTATGAAATCATGGACGCGCAATCCATTGGTTTGAATGACAATCTGATTGTTTTAGGCAAGTTGTCGGGGCGCAATGCCTTTGGTACTCGTTTACGGGAATTGGGTTATGAGTTGTCAGATCAAGAACTCAATGCTGCTTTTGTGCGGTTTAAGGAATTAGCAGACAAAAAGCGCGAGATCACCGACTGGGATCTCGAAGCCATCGTCAATGATGAAACCCACCATGTGCCGGAATCCTTCAAATTGGAGCACGTCCAGGTAAGCTGTGGCAACCAGTCCATTCCTACAGCAACGGTAACGATTCTCACCCCTGATGGTCGCGATGTGACCGACGCAGCGGTGGGCACAGGTCCGGTGGATGCGGTATATAAGGCGCTAGATCGGATGATTGATGTCCCTTGCGAACTGCTAGAGTTTTCCGTGCAGTCTGTCACCGCTGGCATTGATGCCCTCGGGGAAGTATCGGTGCGCCTCAAACACGCTGAAGTGGGTACTTTTTCCGGTCATGCTGCCAATACCGACATCATTGTGGCAGCAGCACGGGCTTATATCAGTGCGGTGAATAAGCTGCACTTTGCCCTGTCTAATCCCAATGGCAAGCGCTATCCCATAGAAAGCGGGATCTAGCTTGGACTACGCTCAGCCAGGAATAGCTGAGCGTAGCCGAAGTCAACCATCTCTACCCTAAGGAAAATCAGTGATTACTCGTGATGTTGTAGAATTGTGATGTAATCAGTGCGTTTGAACAGGGAAAACAAAGAATGCCTCTAACCGTTGGAACCGATGCCCCAGCATTTACTGCTGTAGATACTAATGGCAACACCGTTTCTTTGAGTGATTTTGCGGGTAAGACGGTGGTTTTGTACTTCTATCCCAAAGATGACACCCCAGGTTGCACTAAGCAAGCGTGCAGTTTCCGTGATGCCATCGACGAATACACCAGCAAAAATGTAGTGATTTTGGGTGTGAGTGCCGATGACACTGCTTCCCACCAAGCGTTTACCACAAAATTCAATCTCAATTTTCCTTTACTTGCCGACCCCAACCGCGAGCTAATCACAGCTTTTGATGTGGATGGTGGCGGTTATGCCAAGAGAGTTACCTATGTGATTAGCCCTGAAGGGAAAATCATTTACGTTGACAGTGCAGTAAATACAACCACCCATGCCAGTGACATCTTGGCTAAGTTAGGGCTGTAGTATTTGGGCTTAGGTAGTTGGTTCTAAACCTTGGGTTAAAGTTAGGTTACATTATGACCCAACTTTAACCAAACCAAATATCAAATAAAACGGCAGCTAAAAGAGCAACTAAAACAACAACAGAGTGATACATCCGATCTAGCTGAGAAAGGTGTATCACTCTGTTCGTTTTTGTTGTGCTAGGTTGCTTTAGGCTGTGCTGGGATTTTTTGTTTTAGGATCTAAGGATTAGCTATATTTCCTTAGCGATGCCAACCAAATCAAACTAGAAACCTGGAAATGTCAAGCTATAAAACTAGTGATGGTAGTGTTATAGTCCTGGGTTAGATCTTAATCTTAATCCATCAGATCTTAATAAATAGCGCTTAATTTAATCCTCTTCCCCTTCATCTTCAACATTGAGTTGCTTGAGATGAATATGCTTACGTCCTAAACGAATTTCTAGTTCATCACCAGGTAAAAGACCCATCTGCTGAGTATAGGCAGAGCCGATCAACAAATTACCATTTTTCTGTACGCTGACCCGATAACTGGCACTACGTCCACCACGCCCGCTAGATTTAGATTCAAGAGCCAGTCCATCCGCTTCCATCAAAGCATTATAGAACTTCATTAGATTGACTCGTACTTGACCGTTTTTGGTTGCGGTTGCATAGCCACAAGCTTTTGCTTTCTCTTCTTTAGAGAGATGTTCTAGCTCTTTTACCCTCTGGACTAATGCTTCGCCAGTTAAAGTTATGATTGGCTGTTTTTTAACCATTTTGTGTTAAATAATCGGAAATTACTAATATAGTATCTAAGATAAAGACCCATTGCGTCAAATAATTTTGTTAAATAATTTCTGGGTTTAGTTCATGATAGCTAGTTGACCAGTTGCCATGCTTACTTTGTTGATTTTAGCCAGATTGTTAATGATTTAATAAGAATTGATTGACGGTTAATTATGGTCAATAATAGGATTGGGGGAGCCTTTTTTAATTGATATATGATGGGCTAAGAGTTGCCTAGAGTGCTGAGTTATTTCAGGGTTTGCTCCTTTGGAGGGCAGTGATTACTCGTGATTGTTGTCTACCATTATTGTGTAATGATCCCAACCTAAATCCGCTACATATCACACTGCATATTTGATTGATCGCGGTCTGGTGATTGCAGATATTAGGAAGTAGGTTACTGACTGGTTACAAATCTAGGTTAAAAATCTCCATAGTGCAGTTAGTCCTAAACTGAAAACATGATCCAGTTATGGTTAGGGAGAGATGGTGTACGGGGATCAATTAATTGCAGGCTTCTCTAGTCTATTACTGAACTTTACAACATAAATCCACACCAAAATAACGATGTATAAGTGAAATCATATTAATATGATGCATCAATTTTGGGTGAATGTATGAATTATCCGCATCTTGATTGGGATTAGGTTGATTTCACCAAGGAAAATCCCTCCCTAAAGCTAAAAAAGTGCTTGGTTAGAAATGGCACAATCCATTATTTGTGGCGCAGTTCAATGATCAGCTAAATCTACCATGACGGGGAATTAAGCATATAGACAAGCTAAACTTGAGGTGTTCATAAAATCTGATCACCGTAATAAGTATTATGTGGCAATTACTTACTGCCCCTTTCGATGGTTTGCTTTGGATTGCTGAACAAATTGAAGAACGGGCGTTGGAGGAGTTGGGCAGCAAAAAAAGCCTCGAACAGCGTTTGGTAGATTTACAGGTGCAACTGGATATGGGGCAAATCACCGAAGCGGAGTATGAAACAGAGGAAGCCGAGATCCTAGAAGCCCTTGAAGCTAGGATCGCCGAGGAAGAAGAGGAAGAAGCTGATTGATGGATGTTAATGATCTAATTCAGTCCTACGAAAATGGGCAACGCAAGTTCGGCGCAATTAACTTACACCGTGCGGATCTCAATGGCATCGATCTCAATGGTGCAGATTTAAGCGGGGCGAATTTATCCGAAGCTAGTTTGTATGGGGCAAACTTGTCTCAGGCTAAGCTAATGGGGGCAGATTTGCACGGGGTGAAATTATACCGAGCTAACCTAGAGGGGGCAAATTTTAGCGGGGCAGATCTGGGTGAGGCGGATCTGAGTGAAGCTAATTTGACGGAAGCCCGCCTCTATGGGGTAAATTTCTTTAAAGCCAATCTGACCAAGGCAAAGTTAGTTAGGGCGAGGGTCCATGGTGTCAACATGGGCAACACCAAATTACTACGGGCCAACTTAACGGAGGCGTGTTTTACAGAGGCACGATTGTTTGGCGCTAATTTAATAGAGAGTAATTTGCATCGGGCTGATTTTACCCGCTCCAGTCTCAATGGGGCTAATCTCACCCATGCGACACTAACTGAAGTTGACCTGTCCTACGCTAGTCTCTACGGCGCTTTGTTGTGTCAGGTGGATTTGACCGAAGGTAATTTAACCAGCGCAAACTTACAGGGGGCAGACCTGAGTTACGCCAACTTGTATCAAGCGGTTTTTGTTAAAGCTAAGCTAGCAGATACTAATTTTGAACAGGCACTCCATATTCAAGCGGCTAATTTCACTAATGCCATTTGGGTTTAACTAACGGAAAGGGGCAGTAACGCACTGTATTCTGTCTGCCACATTCTATCTACCACCTTTCTTAAGGCGTTCTAACTCCTGCTGCAAATCTTGGACAGTTTGGCGCAAGTTATCCACATCGTCTACGGGTTTAGTTTTGACCACTGCGGCAGGGGATGTATCATCCTCATCGTCAATGGTGATATTGCGCGGTTGTTTGGGTGACTGTCCCCCAGACTGACTGCCCTGACCAGTGCCATCGGGGGGATTACCTTTACCGTCGAGGTTCCGCTGGGCTTGGCGTACAAAATCATCTACAAACTTTTTTGCTTCTTCGGCGGTAATTTCACCCCGTGCCACCAGATCATCAGCAACTTTACCAGCTTGGGCACGGATCTCATTGATAGTAACACTAGCTTTCTCTGTGGCGACGGAAGCCAGACCAACTCCCATATAAAAGGTTTTTTGGAGGGTCTTTTGCAGAATATCACTCAATGGATTTTGATTCATCGCAGCGCTCCTTAAGGACTTGATATGACACGTCAGGCTAACTATCAGTTTAACCAAGTTGAACCAACACTGGTAACACTAACTGGTAAGACTAATAGTATTACTTTGACAGTGTTTCCCCCGATGTAGGTGAGTCACCACTAAAGAAAATTCACGACTCACCAACTAACCTTATTTAATGACAACTGCAATAACACCTACCCAAAAAACATTACCTAAAAGAAAGTGCCTGAAAAATAGCACTGCTATTCCATACTCTTAGGCATCGGTACTAAAGGCTCTTCCATGGCAATCACTAGCTTTTCATCCTTACTGTAACCGCTCTCGCCTTTGTTATTGTTAGTCTTATTGGCGGTGACGGGTGCAGTCTTAGAATCTACTTGATTGATTGCGTGTCTTAACTGTGGACTATTGGGAACCGTCAATATGGAAGCCAATGCCCCTACTAGGGTAGCCGCTACTAAACCAATGCCACCGAATATCCAGCGCCGCTGTTTAGCACGACGGTCGAGGCGTTCCATTACCCCAGCCACCACTAACTCAGTATTATCTTGGCGTTGACCAAAGGCATCTGTCGCCACCGCAGGCACAGGCAGGTCGATCAACATTTTCTGTAATTGCTTTTGTTGCTCATAAACTCTGGCAAACACCGCATCTTGGGCGAGCCATTGTTCTACTTGGGCAACTTCATCCGCTGTCGCTTCGCCGTCCATGTAAGCAGACAACAGGACAAATTGTTCTTCGTCGATGTTTAGTAAGTCTTGATCAAAGTTCATGGTGTTTTATACCCCTAGCGACAGGAATTACATACCGGAGAGGTAGGATTGAAGTTGAGTTTGGAGCCTAAATCTGGCTCTAGCAATGCGGGATTTAACCGTACCAAGGGATACTCCGGTCATCTCGGCAATAGTTTCATAGGAGAGACCTTCAATCTCTCGCAAAACAATGGTTTCCCGAAAACTGTCTGGTAGATCAGCAATGGCTTCCCGGAGTTGGTCATAAAACTCCTCAGTGGAAAGCCGTTCGACGGGACCAGGATCAGGGCTGGCAATTTCCCAGCTAATTTCGTCCCCATCATCGGCACGCAATGGTGCATCAAGGGACAGAGTGCGACCAACCCGCTTACGCTTTCTTAATTCATCATAAAATAGGTTTGTGGCAATTCGACTCAACCAGCCGCGAAATTTTTCGGGTTCTTGCAACTTTTTGATATTGCGATATACCCGCAGCCATACCTCCTGTGCCAAGTCCGCGCGATCTTGCCAATCGGGAGCCAATTTATAGAGCAGTTGGTCCACATGGGTTTGATGACGGCGCACGAGTTCAGCGAAGCCTTTGCGACTGGGCTGCGCTCCTTGCTGACACATTATAACTAAGTCATTATTGGGGAGCTTATCAACTGACACGGGGTTAGAGGATACCTGTACCTCGACAATTTGGCTCGACCAAGATAGGCTGTAGCTCATCCATGTGCTCCTGTTGCATCTCTTGGGATTTCAGGACGGGTGGCTTGCTGACAAAGTTCCTTATCTTGGTAAAGATTAAGGGGATAATACCAGCTAGTGGTTGCTTTGGAGTTAATTTGCGGTATTTTTCTGGAATTTTTAATGCAATATTTGACGGTTTTTGAGGTTCTCTTACCAGCGCAATCTTTTGAGAATTAATATGCCAGAGCGATGGGTTGTGGTTTGATGACTGAAGGTTATGTTTTTTTTAATGGCTTTTTTGGCAATCTCTTCAACTTTTTGATTATTTTTCGATTATTTTTTGATTACTTACAGATTACACAGACTAAAAGATTTAGATGAGGATCAGCATTATGGAAGGTTCTAAGGTGGTGGCGATTTTGACGGGGATTGTGGCGGTGGCTTTGGGGGTGGGTTACTTGGTTTTGGTACAGCTTTTAGACTGGCGTGGGGCAATGGTTCCGGCTCCGGTGGATGAGATGATGACTTTAGGATTACGGTTTTTGATTTAGGCTGATTAGTTTAGGTTGAACTGTTTCTGGATAAGGATTTTTGGATAAGATTTCTAGGTCACATCATGAAGGGCTTGGCTAGTTTGGCACAGGGTTGGCGGTTACGTGGACAGGGTTTGATCGACCCTTGGTTAGCAGTCTTTTGGCGACTCATTGCCCCATTGCAGGCATGGCGTGGTGGTAGCAAACTATTGGGTACACCTTTGTTAGGTGGTTTGCTGGTGTTGCTGTTGGTGCTGCTGCCATTTTTAGAAAATAGCCAAACTGGTTTACTGACGATGGCGATCGCCGTGGTGTGGTTCTTACTTTGGCTCACCGATGTCCGCCCGGCACAGCAGAACTTAACCAACTCAAACCAACTTGATCCCAGCCAAGATCAAGATATTGAAAGTCCAGATTCTGCTACTCAATCGCAACCAAAACAGCACTATTTCACCCCAGTACATACGCCCCTATTGGCGTACTGGATGATTGCGTTGGTGGCAACAGCTTTGTCATCGGTGCGAGTGGCAGCATTTGATGGCTTAGTTAAGTTGACTCTGTATATGGTGACTTTCGCCTGTCTCAATCGGGTGATGATGTTGGGTTGGCGATCATGGTGTGTGGGGGCTTATTTACTGAGTGCTTTGGCAGTATGTGCCTATGGGGTACAACAAGCGGTTTTAGGGGCAGCGGAACTAGCCACCTGGACTGATCCCACTTCGGAATTAGCAGGCATTACTCGAGTTTATAGTTTCTTAGGTAATCCCAATCTGTTGGCGGGTTATCTGATGCCTGTATTACCCTTGGGCTTAGCGGCGTTTTGGCGTTGGTCCGCTTGGGGCTGGCGTAGTTTGGCGGGTTTAGTGGCGGTGGCAGGGGCTTATTGTTTGGTGCAAACCCAGAGTCGCGGTGGTTTATTAGGTTTGGCGGCGGAAGGGGTGGCAATTGTTTTGCTGCTGGTGTTTTGGTGGGGGAAAAGATTACCGAAATGGGCTTTGCCGTCGGCAGTCGGTGGCATGGGGGGCGTGTTTCTTTTGGCAGCGGTGGCAGTGCCTACTTTACGGAAGCGCTTGGGGAGCATTTTTGGTGGCGATGACAGCAGCAATGCCTTTCGGGTCAATGTGTGGCAGTCCGTAATTAACATGATTAAAGCTAAGCCAATCTTGGGCATTGGTCCCGGTAATAAGGCATTTAATCAGGTATATCCCCTCTATCAGCGGTCAGGGTTTAGTGCTTTAGGTGCTTACTCTGTGCCTTTAGAGTTGACCGTAGAAACGGGCTTGATCGGGGTGATTTGTTATGGTTGGCTAGTAGTGACGATTTTTCGGTTGGGTTGGCAGTTGCTGAACCAGTTGCGACAGTGGCGTAATCCTGACGGTATTTGGTTGATCGCTGGTTTGGCGACCCTAGTGGGAATGCTAGTCCATGGGTTGGTGGATACGGTCTGGTATCGCCCTCAAGTGCAATTATTATGGTGGTTGTGTATTGCGCTGGTGACTAGTTTCTATGGCAGTTTGTCATACGAGACGGCATCTGCCACTGATCAATCACCTGATCAATCAGAAGATCAACCAAAATCTGTAATTGATTTCCCCCCTGCTCTGGAGTAAAAACCTGCGGTAAAATGTTAGTCTCATTTTGGTTAGTGACTGCTAGTGACTATTAGTCTTGACTAAACCAGGAACTCTCAAACTCTGCTGTCTCAAACTCTGCTAAGAAATCCGCGCAAAATCCACGCAATAAACCTCACCCAAACCCTAACTAAATTCCTATGACTGAACCAACTCAATTACCCCAAGCCACTGATCCTAAAATGGGCTTCAATACCTATGCCGAGCGCTTGAATGGTCGGGCGGCAATGGTGGGATTTATTCTGGCGATCGCCATTGAATTTGTCACAGGTAAGGGCTTGTTGGCATGGCTTGGTTTGATTAATGTAACTTAATCAGTGTGACGTAATCCATTCCATGACATGGCATCCCATCCCCCCCAACCAGATTTCTTGATTAAACACTTTACTAAACAACTTACAAAACACCTTTGGTTTTGGTTTGCTGCGGTGATTGCCGTGGTGACTGACCAAGGGAGTAAACTCTGGGTCAGTCAAGCCTTGATCAGAAAATCATGGGCGGTCTGGCCCGGAATTTTGCATTTTACCTATGCGGAAAATCGCGGCGCGGCTTTTAGCTGGTTTGATGGTCACATTGAAATACTAAAGTGGGTTTCTTTGGTGGTCAGTTTAGCGCTGATCGCCCTTGGCTTATTCAGCAAAAAATTACCCCGATGGGAACAATGGGGCTATGGATTTATCCTCGGTGGTGCGATGGGTAATGGTATTGATCGGTTTTTTCGTGGTTATGTGGTGGACTTCATTGATGTACAGTTCGTGCGGTTCGCTAATTTCAACATTGCCGATAGTTTTATCACCATTGGTTTGGTGTGCCTCGCCATTGGCATTTGGCAATTACAGAAGGAATCTCCTTAGATATTTGTATTGCTGAATCCTTACCACCCCCTCATCAGAATTTAATGATCAAGATTTAGGTAAACCCTATGTTAGAAATTCATAATTTACGGGTGTCCTATGGTGGTGTGGCAGCTTTGCGGGGCATTGACTTAGAGATTAAGGAAGGGGAAGTAGTAACTCTAATTGGAGCCAATGGCGCAGGCAAAACCACGACTTTACGCACGATCTCCCGACTGGTGCCAGCAAAAGAAGGCAAAATTATTTATCAAGGACGCGATATAACCCAGTTACGCCCTGACCAACTGGTGCAATTGGGGATTGCCCATAGTCCTGAGGGGCGGCGGGTCTTGGCACGGCAAACTGTTTTAGATAATCTGGAATTAGGGGCTTATGTACGGCACGATAAATGGGGGATTCGCGCTGACATTGAGAAGCAGTTTATGATTTTCCCGCGATTGGCAGAGCGTCGCCACCAGTTAGCCGGAACCCTCAGCGGTGGGGAACAGCAAATGTTAGCCATTGCCCGCGCCGTGATGAGTCGCCCTAAGTTATTACTCTTAGATGAGCCTAGTTTAGGTTTAGCACCTCAGATCGTATTAGAAATTTTCAGTGTAATTGATACTCTGCGGGAAGCTGGAGTCACTATTTTGTTAGTGGAACAGAATGCCACGAAGGCGCTTAAACATGCAGACCGTGGCTATGTGATGGAATCTGGGGAGATTACAATTACAGGACCAGCGGCGGAATTACTCCATGATGAACGGGTCAAACAGGCTTATTTGGGATAGTCAGGAGACAAGCATTTCAAGGATTAAGTCTTCGCAAATTACTCAAAGTTCACACCTGCCATGCGTAAATACAAATGATAATCTGTTGTCGTCCCTGAACTATCCGCCGTTTTTGTCGGCTGAGCTAGAAGATACTCCAACCCTTGGTCAGCTTCTCTAATTAACTCCTCAAATAAAACCTGCATTGCTTCTGATTCCATCACATCATTTGGCACAAACATGGTGCTGCCTCCAATATATACCGTTACCTTTAGCAACAAACGATAGGATACCGCAATGGGATGATTATGAATGGTTTCCACCAGCCGATGCCCTAAGGTGTGCGCCTCCGTTGCACTATTATGGCAAGTCACACAGAGCATTTCGTGCTGTCGGTCATGAAATAACCAACTTCTACGATCGCAATTGTTCTGTAATCGCCCAGCAATTGCTTGCAAAGTGTCTCTATAAATCCGACCACCATGTTCCTGTTTAATTGCAGTTAAACCACTCAGTTTAATTCGTAAAACCCCTAACCACTGATTCTGGTTCCCACTACCGAGGGGTAAATTAGGAAGACTCGCATTCATGGCGTAACGGTTGGGTAATCCAGAAATTGGATCACTCAAACTCATTGCTTCTAAAAGCTGTTGATGGACTTTAGCCCGATAGTTAGCACGGTAAATACTCTTTTGCAAAACGGTATAACGCCACGCCATTTCTAGACGCAAAGCCACATCGGACAGCCGCCAAGGTAAATACCAAATGTCATTAACTCCAGCTTCTATCGCAAACTGTTGTAATTGTTCCCGTTCCGTCGGTAACAAAGCAATGAAATAAGTATTCTGTAATAGGGAGTGTTCAGGATTAAATTTGAGCCGCTGACATAAAATCAAACTAGAAATATCTAACAGTTCATGATAAGCAATCACTACATCAATGGGACTTTCTAAGTTATCTGTAATGATTTGCCAAGCGGCTTCCCCAGTTTCTGCCACTGATACGCTATACAGCCGCTGATCAATTAAGGCTTTGAGTTGACTAACCCGCTCTGGATCATGGTCTACAATCAATGCCCGTAAGCTAAACCGACGATATAATTGGCGAAAGTCCGTGGCTTGTTCAGAGTCTCTGAAAGAAAGATCATTTCTACTTAAGGGCAAACCATTGGGATGCGCCTCTGATGGATCAATATATTGCCCACTTGGGGGCTGAGGCGATTCCGTACCGTCAAAACTAAGATTGTTTGCCATAGGAATAGATTCTGTTGCAATCGATTGGGGCTAAGTGGATTATGGTTTGGTCCATACTTCAATCACTCTATTTTTAGCTAGCTTGCTTAAAAGCAGGCTATTCTTATTAGTCTATTCTTAAAAACAAATCTTAAAGACAAATCCCCCGCTCCATTAACTAAACCTTTGCTCTCGGAAAGCTAAACGAGTTAACTTAAGCATACAGTTTAATCCAATGTAACAGGGGGAATGTAACAGGGGGATGATTCAACTAACCTAGTAGTGAACAAACCAGCCTAGCGCCCTGGACCTAAGCCCACCTTACCGGCGTATACTGCCTGACTGCCCAATTCTGCTTCAATGCGTAACAGGCGGTTGTACTTAGCGACGCGCTCACTACGACACAATGAACCAGTTTTAATTTGTCCAGCGCGGGTTGCCACTGCCAAATCAGCAATGGTGGTGTCTTCGGTTTCCCCAGAACGATGGCTAATTACTGAGCGATAACCGTTACGGTCCCCAGTGGCAATGGCTTCTAGGGTTTCAGTCAAGGAACCAATTTGATTTAATTTGATCAAAATGGCGCTGGCACAACCGGACTCAATGCCCCGCTGGAGCCGCACTTTATTGGTCACAAACAGGTCATCACCCACTAATTGCGTGTTGGTGAGGGTATCGGTCAAAGCCTTCCAATTGCTCCAGTCTTCCTCTTGTAAACCGTCTTCGATGGAAACAATGGGATATTGGCTCACCAAGCCTTGATAGTAGTTGATGAACTCGCCAGGGGTGAGGGTTTTACCGTCAATGAGATAATTACCCCCTTGATACAGTTCATTGGAAGCCACGTCTAGGGCTAGGGCGACCTGTTCACCAGGCTTGTAACCCGCCATTGTGATGGCATCCACCAGTAACTCTAGGGCGGCTTGGTTAGATTCTAAATTGGGGGCAAAACCACCTTCATCACCGACGGCAGTAGACAAACCCTTGTCATGTAAAACTTTACTCAGAGCGGCAAAGATCTCGGCTCCGTAGCGCAAAGCCTCGGCAAAGGTCGGCGCACCCACAGGCACGATCATAAATTCCTGAATGTCCACGTTATTGTCGGCGTGTGCGCCACCATTAAGCACATTCATTAAAGGGACAGGCAAAACATTGGATAAAGGTCCCCCTAAATAGCGGTACAAGGGCAGATCCAGAGCCGTTGCTGCTGCTCGTGCCGTCGCCAAAGACACCGCCAAAATCGCATTAGCACCAATATTAGACTTATTGGCTGAGCCATCCCGTTGGATCATCAGACGATCCACCAATTCTTGATTTAGGGCATCAACCCCCTGTAATTCAGGCAAAAGCTTTTCATGTACATTGCGTACTGCGACTAACACGCCCTTGCCGCCGTAACGGGACTTATCACCATCCCGTAGTTCGTGAGCCTCAAAACTACCCGTCGATGCACCACTGGGCACCTGTGCTAAACCAACCACGCCATTGGCTAGGCGTACTTCTGCTTCGATAGTCGGCCTGCCCCGAGAATCTAAAATTTCCCGTGCGGTGATCGTCGTAATTAGTGTACCTTTAGTCACTGGAGCTATTCCTTAACAATGATTTTGCTGATGATTTTCCTGAAAACCGACTGGCTAAGCAGCCTAGGTGATGAGCGCACCTTCACCTCAATCTTACAGGTCAATCTTGCAATTTCATCACGATTGAAACTAAGTATGTTTACTCCTCTTGACGCAACCCCTCAGGACTAGCAGCCAATCATACCCCCATAGGCTGAACCGTCTTTTTCAGACCCCCACAGCCCCAAAACAGCCCCAAAATAGTCAGATTGTAGTACTGATTCGTTTTAGGACAGACTGAAAATCCTTGTGTATCATCAGTAACTACTTACTGTATTTATAGATTAAACACAATGGTTTGTAATGAATAATACAAAATAAAGCATCCAAAATTGGTCCAATTCTTGGGGAGATTCCTGAATCAAAGAAGGAGAGGCTAAGGGACAGTGTTGGATAAGTTTTTAAAAGTTGGATGTCTCGCTAGTTTGCTAGTGTTGGTCCTGTGGGTAGCACCTACTTTTGCTGCCGATGCGCCAACCCTGCAATCTGTTAGTGATGCGGTGAAAAGTGCTCAAGTTTCGGCTGATACCGCCTATATGTTGATCTGCTCAGCTTTGGTGTTATTTATGACCCCAGGGTTAGCATTTTTCTATGGCGGGTTCGTGGCGAAGCGTAATATCCTCAATACCCTGATGATGAGCTTTTTGCTGATGGGTATTGTGGGTGTGTCTTGGGTGTTATGGGGCTACAGCCTTGCTTTTGACCCGGGTAATCCTTTCATTGGTAGTTTTGACTGGTTTGGCTTGAACAAGGTTGGTTTAGAAACTTCTGGCTATTTGAAGGCAATGCCTGAGTTATCCGATCCAGCAGCAGCAGCTTTGGATTCCTATGCTGCCACAGTGCCGCACCAGGTCTTCATGATCTATCAGGCAATGTTTGCCATTATTACCCCTGCTTTGATCTCTGGGGCAATTGTTGAAAGAACTAGCTTTACGGCTTACTCGCTGTTTGTGTTGTTGTGGTCTACGTTCATTTACAGCCCGATGGCTCACATGGTTTGGGCGAAAGGTGGCTTTTTTGGTTTAGCCGGTGGTTTAGGTGCTTTGGACTTTGCCGGTGGCACGGTGGTCCACATTGCTTCTGGTGTTTCGGCTTTGACAGCAGCGATGTTCCTTGGTCCTCGTAAGTCTTACCCTGATAGGGTTGCCGCTCCCCATAACGTGCCATTCATCCTGTTAGGGGCTGGCATGTTGTGGTTTGGCTGGTTTGGGTTTAATGCTGGTAGTGCTTTGAGTGTTGCCCCTGGTATGTCCGGTACTGTGGCGACTAGTGTGGCGACTACGGCTTTCGTTGCCACCAATACCTCCGCTGCGGCGGCTTTGGTAATGTGGTTGATCTTAGAAAAAGTATTACGGGGCAAGCCTACGGCTGTGGGTGCAGCTTCCGGTGCTGTGGCTGGTTTGGTGGGTATTACCCCTGCGGCGGGCTTCGTTACTCCTACTGCGGCAATTTTGATCGGTTTAATCACGGCAACTTGCTGTTTCTTCGCCATCAGTCTCAAGCATAAGCTCGGCATTGACGACAGCTTAGACACATTCCCTGTGCATGGGGTTGGTGGTACGGTTGGTGCAGTTTTGACAGGTATTTTCGCTACCACCGCAGTGAACGCCGCTGGAAAAAACGGTCTGCTCTATGGTAATCCTGGTCAAGTGGGGATTCAACTAGCTGCCATTGGTGTGACTTATGTTGTGGCTATTGTGGGTACCTTGGCAATTTTATGGTTGTTGAAGTTAATCGGTATCAGCCTGCGTCCTACGGAAAATCAGGAACAGCAAGGTATGGACATCAACGAACACGGCGAAGAAGGTTATGGCGAAGAGTTTGGTGGTGGTGTAGTTGCCATCAACGAACAACCTGCTGAATAATTTTAAGTTTAGTTTAAGCATTTCGGCTGTTTACGAAAACTGAATTTTTTTAATAGTCCTATTTCTTAGTGGAGCACCTTTTTAGTTTTTTGGTGTGGCGCACTGGGGGATAGGATATTTTTTTGAGTCGAAATCTGACTAAATGAAATTAGCCTAAAAAAATTGTCGGCAATAAAACACAGGATTTATCTATATTTATTACATGGTTTAGGATTTATAGTGAAGGTGTAGCTCCTCAGCGATCACAGATTATCGTTGGGTAAAAACGTTTCTCAAGAGAATTAGTCTAAAAATCGGAGGCAATTCTTATATATATATTATTTAAATGTTTTTATTCAGCCTAAAATTTCCTATTCAAAAATAGCTGCAATCCCTTGTCCGACTTAGATCTTATTCGCAGCAACTGGTCCGTAACACTATGGCTTCTTCTAAATTAGTTAAACAATATCTTGCTCAATGGCTACAACTAGGTCAAAGTCTAGAGGTCCCAAGCCAAGGCAGACAGATTCAGCAACGTACTACCGTTATGGGTGGTAGTTTTTCCAGTGCCTTTGAAAAACTGTGGCAGGAAATCACCCAACCATCTCTAATTAATCAGGTTCATTTGTATTGTACCCATGAAACCATAGGGCAACTTTTGAGTAACGAGTGGGACATTTTGCCCTGTGCGCGGTGTAATTGTCTGGTGGCTTGTTTGAGTTTGGGGGCACGGCAGCCTAATCCTTGTCCGTGTAATGCTTTACATAATTTTCCTAATCTTGATTCTTTGCCCCCCAGATTGCCTGTGGAAACCACTGATCATCTGGCACAGATTCGAGATCGGGTGGTTGCGGTCACTGG
>JBIKNH010000078.1:0-17495 GCA_044358815.1 Pseudanabaenaceae cyanobacterium
GGGTTAAACCATCTTGCAACAAAGCTGGGAGTTGAAAACACAGGGACTTACCGCCCCCAGTGGGTAACAGCGCTAAACAGTCCTGACGTTTTAAGAGGCATTGCACGATTTGGGTTTGGGCAGGTCTGAGGCTGGTGTAACCCCATTTCGCGGCTAGTAGTTGCTGAAGTTCTTGCCATTGGGCGGTGATGTCGGTCATATCGCCTAAATAGTAAATGATACCGTGGTGCTAATACGCCATTTAGATGATTAGGCTGAATTTTTCTGTATAACATGACGTATAGGGTGATTAGCAGGGCAACCGCATAAAAAATAGACGGCTTACACAGCAAGGATTCAGATTCTAAGTATTTTCACTTATCAATTTCTAGGATGCTTGATAGGTAAAGACTTTAATGTTTTTATGCGGTTGCCCTGGGGTGAATAGACAGAAATTTGACTTTCTGGTTATATCGCCTATAGTGACATTAGAAAGAAATTTTCGGTCTAACACATAGTTAGCTTGCTGCTTAAATCTGTCGCTAGCAAGCTCCGATCATGAAACCGCAAAATTTCGCGAACACAATACTAAGCTCTAATCATTAACTCAAAAATGATTCCAATTCCTGACCTTTCTTATTTTGCCGTTTCTGGATTTATTTCTAGATTAAGGCAGCATTACAGTGAAATATGGTCATCTTCACTTCTTTTGCATGACTGTGAATTTGATGAATGGGATATTGCATTAAGCGATCAAAATCCTCAACTTGCTTGGTGGCTACACAATAAAACAGGTCTTACTCATAATATTTACTTACCTTATACTCCAAATATTGAGTTCTTACGTTCTAATCATGTACACATAGAAGAAATACTAAAACCCGCTCATGACAGAATAAGAGCTTTTTTACAAGAGTTAGGAGCAGAAGATGTTGATGCTTATATGGCAGATAGTAATGAGTGGCTGTCCACTCTCTTTTGTGGCAAGAAACAGGCGCATAAGGCTGCTCGGATTGCTGCTAGAGGGTTTGGGATTGACTTATCCGAATTACCGGCAATTATTCTTTGGGCAAGTTTTGATAGCTCGCGTGTGGTTATTATCTTGCCTAACAAGACTGACAGAAATACTTACGAGTACATAAAATCTATTTATTGGTCAATCATTACGTCCACTGAAAATATGGCTAGCAAACATAGATTGATTAAGATTGACAATCTAGAAAAGAAGATTAAGGAAAAGCTTGAGAAGTCACATTACATTAAAAATTACCAAGTCAAGATAAGAAATATCAAAACCCTCAGTCTTGTTGAACCAGTTTACAAAACCCTGACTGCTGCTGCCAATGAATATAGCTCCTCTTTTGAGGATTCGATTCTTAATTTTGAAGCCAAAGCCCAAGAAAATTTCAATCATAAATCAAATTTTTCTGTAGTTAAATTTGCTGAGGCATCAAAATCAGAAATTGTCCAGTTATTACAAAGAGAAGGATTTGTAAAAATTAGAGAAGGAGGCGAGCATGAAATTTGGCAGCATCCTCAATCGAAGGGAATTACTCCTGTTCCTAGACATGCAAAGATATCTCCTTTTGTTGTCAAAAGCATTGAGAAAGACATTATGGCAGCCAGGAAGGTCAGCTAACAATGCGTTGGTGCGGACGGGCGAGAGATTTTGGTGCTAAGTTCTAGTAGGGTGCGTTCATGAAATATAACGCACCATATCTAATGTCCAAAATTTGTGTGTTACGCTGACGCTAACACACCCTACTGGACTAACAGAGCAGTCGGTGGTGACCATGTTTTTTTAGCCGATCCAGATGGTAAAATGGCGTATGGTGGCTTCGTTTGGGTTCATGCTGATGAACTTAAGAATGCTATAAATCTTATTAGATCAGAACTTACCTAGTTATGGCTTCAATCACAATTTCACTGCCAAGCGATAAATTAGAAAAAATCAAGCAACTTGCGATGGAAATGGGTATTTCTCCTGAAGAATTTCTGCAAGCTTCTATAAAAGATTGGCTTGATTCATCATCTAATGACTTTGTGAGAGCGTCAGAGTATGTCTTAGCCAAAAATGCTGAACTCTATCAGCGTTTAGCATGATCAGGTATTTAACTCTCACAGAAGTCCTCAGTTTACATCGTCAGGTTGTAGAACAATCGGGAGGTGCATTAGGTTTGCGGGATATGGGTTTATTGGAATCTGCTGTTAATCAACCTCATGTGACTTTTGGTGAGCAAGAACTATATCCAACCATTATCGATAAGGCTTCTGCTTTGTGCTTTTCAATAGTTATGAATCACCCTTTCGTTGATGGGAATAAGCGCACTGGTCACGCAGCAATGGAAACATTTTTAGTTCTCAATAAGTTAGAAATTAGTGCTTCTACTGATGAACAAGAGCAAATTATTCTGAATTTAGCCTCTGGTGAATTGAGACGTGGTGCATTTACTGAGTGGTTACAACAAAATGTAAAAGTAAGCTAATAAATCATTGCACCCGACCTAATTAGGATTGATTTGTTGGGTGCAAAAGTTAGGGTAGCGGCTTAACTAAGCCTTTAAGCAGCGTCATCAAATAGACAGTAGATTTAAGAGAAGTGATTTTTAATTCCGCAGGGTGCATACCTCATACAAACGCTGGGCAAAGACAGAGGTGTGGGAGTGAGTGTTTCAGTCGTTAACCGAGGCAGTTGAGAATTTCTTTGCCAGTTCCAAATAGTACTGCACAATTACCGCTCGCTAATTCCCCTCCGCCGTCAGCAAAACCCCATACAATTCCGGTCGCCGATCCCGAAAGAACCCAAAGGAAGCCCGATTTCGCCGTACTTCTGCTAGATCAAACGTAGCAGTAATTATTCCTTCCTCTTCATCATTCAATTCTGCAACTTTATCGCCGCGCTGATTGGCAATAAAAGAATGTCCATAGAATTTCTGCTCAAATTCCCTCCCTGCTACAGGTTCAGCCCCAATGCGATTTGCCGCCGCCACAGGAATCACATTACTCACCGCATGACCAATCATGGCGCGTTGCCAAGGATCTTTGGTGTTTAAGTTCGGTTCTTCCGGTTCCGTACCAATGGCTGTGGGATATAACAATACGTCTGCTCCCATTAAGACCATTGCTCTAGCACATTCAGGAAACCATTGATCCCAACAGATGCCCACGCCAATTCTGCCATAAGCCGTATCCCAAACTCGAAAACCCGTATCCCCCGCCCGAAAATAGAATTTCTCTTCATAGCCCGGACCGTCGGGAATATGACTTTTACGATAGATTCCCAAAACCTTACCGTCCGCGTCAATGGTTGCCAAACTGTTGTAGTAAACGTTCCCAGCCCGCTCAAAAAAAGACACAGGAATCACCACCCGCAGATCCGCTGCCACCGCTTGAAAATGGGCAATAGTAGGATGATTTGCCACCGGATGAGCCAGGTCAAAATAAATATCCCGTTCCACTTTACAGAAGTATTCCCCCTCAAATAATTCCGGCGGTAGAATCACCTGTGCTCCTTGGGTAGCGGCTTGATAAACCAAGTCCGTGATCTTGGCTACATTAGCGCCAACTTCACCACCTAAGGCTGCCTGAATTACACCTAGAGTCACGGATTGAGTCATGGTTGGGAAAAAAGATTATTGAGAGTGAATTTTAGAAGCAAGTTTTTTAAAGAGAAGTTCTAGAAGTAATTCCTAGAAATATTTTGCAAAAGTGGTTCCTAATTGATTCCCACTATTAGCTCTAAGTGACTATTAGCTCTGAGTGTTAGCTCTCAATGGAAGCATTACAGAATTACTTTCAAAGAGAGCATGAACCAAACAGAAATTGAGCAGAAGTCAAAATTAAACAGTGATTAAACGGTAATTAAATGAGAACTAAATAGGAATCTATAAACTAATCTACTAAACTAATTTCTAGGTTAGATTTTGCTGGCTTAGGGATCACTACTTCACTAAACCCGCCCGCAATGCCCGCACCGCCGCTTGGGTACGATCATCAGCGCAGAGTTTATTCAGAATATTCCGCACATGGGTTTTGACTGTCCCAACGGTAATATACAAACGGCTGGCAATTTCCGCATTGCTATAACCATTCACAATTTCAGCTAGAACTTCTAGTTCCCGTTCTGTCAAAGGTGTGGCGGCTAAAACTTGCTTATAGTCAGCTTCAGCGGCTTCGATTTCCACCTTAGAATCTTTGCGGCGCACTTGCTGCAACACCACATTGGCGATCGCCGGATCAATCCACGAGTTACCTTCAGCGGTGAGTTTAATCGCTTGGACGAGGTTCTCAGAGCTAATATCTTTGATGCAATAGGAATCAGCCCCAGCACCAAAGGCAGCTAAAACTGTTTCTTGATTGTCGGTGAGGGTGAGGATCAGCACCTTGGGGGGATTGCCTACATTACTGGCTTTGAGTTGACGGGTAACCTCCACGCCGTCCATGTCCGGTAAGCCCAAGTCCACAATCGCTACATCCGGCTGATTGTTATTCACCAGGATCATCCCTTCGGCAGCGGTTGCTGCTTCACCCACTACTACGATTTCTCCTTGTTTTTGCAAGGTGAGTTTCATGCCCATGCGTGTCAGGTCATGGTCTTCGATTAGTACAACACGAATAGAACTCATAATTAAATCTTTCTCTGTTTTGAGGATGACTCTATCTAAAGATACACGTAAACCCAGTGCATCCAGCTAAATTTTAACTGAATTACCTTAGGATCAAGCGTAGCAGTGCAGTGGGGTTAACCGTTCTGTACCAGCAATCATTCTGATTAATTCCGGCTATGTCCCCCGACACTACGGGATTATTGGTTAACTTGGTCGCAATAAAAATAGATACCTAAAAATTAGTCCCGTTTGTCGTCACGATGCATCAATGCACCAATAAATAGACCAATAATGAAGAAGTAGTTGCAGGATGTGCCGAGGATCGACGGGAATGTTAATTTGGCTCCTATTAAGTTTGAGTTTCGGTCTTGTGGTGGGTATTTGGCTGGGAATTAACCTGAACTTAAATGTTCTAAAAGGTTTAGGACTAGGTTTAGACCACCCCCAGCAAAACCCACCTGGTGTCATTGGCAAGTCTCAGCCCAGGCATAATACTAAAGGCAACTCCAAAAACAATTCAAAAACTAACAGCAAACCCAATCCTAAGACTCATCCAAAAAGCAGCGGTAAAAATCAGGTTAAAAAGAGCCTCAGACAGCGATTAATTCATGGGGGAGGTGGTACATCATCAGATCAGCGCTGGAGTCAAAGAGTGATCCTGTCCCTGCGTCGTCACAGTGTGGGTCATAAATCAGGACAGTTAGGACCAAATCTTTTAAATGTTTGGCATCAAGCACCCATTGGTTATTTACAGGTGGATGCCGAAAATCATCTGATTTGGTGCAATCAGGCGGCGGCTAACTTGCTGGGTATCGCCAATTATCAGTCGGGAATTACTAAAGGTCAGTTTTTATTGCAACTGGTGCGATCCTACGAATTGGATCAACTGATCGAAAATACCCGCCGCCAAGGACAACCCACTGCCCAAGATTGGGTTTGGCATCCCCTAGTGACCGATCCTCTGGCTCCGGTCATGAGAGGACAAAAAATTACATTGCGGGGTTTAGGATTTCCCTTAGACGATGGACATATTGGTATTTTTCTAGAAAATCGCCAAGAGGTCATCACGCTAATTGAGCAGCGAGACCGGTGGATTGCCGATGTCACCCACGAACTCAAAACCCCCTTAACGGCAATTCGTTTAGTGGGGGAATTACTAGAAACCCGTTTAGACCCAACCCTACAACCTTGGATCGGTCGGCTACTGGGGGAAGTCAACCGCCTCAGTGAACTAGTCCAAGATGTCCTTGAACTAGCCCGCCTCAGTGCCGACAGTGAACCAGCCCTATTGCGATATACAGAAACTGACCTCGTATCACTAATTCATCAGTCATGGGAAAGCTTAAATCTCATTTCTGAAAAGCGACAGATTCCCCTTGACTATCACGGTCCCGACCACTGCCTGATTACGATTGACACCCAATGCATAGAACGACTCTTAACCAATCTCTTAGACAACAGCATTAAACACAGTCCCACCCGTCAACCCATCACCGTCAAGTTAACCAAATTAAAGACAGATTCGGCGGTAACTAGCGCCCCCGTCAGTGAGAAAATAGAAGATATTGCAGATGACCATCATCTCCAGTCAGGGGAGTTAGTGCCTTGCGCCCCAGAGCCAAGCCCTGATTACGACTCTGTTCTGTTGGAAATCATTGATCATGGCAGTGGCTTTAATCCTGTAGACTTACCCCATATCTTTAAGCGATTTTACTGTGGCGATCAATCGCGCAAACGCACCGAATCGGGCGCGGGTGGTAGTGGGTTGGGCTTAGCCATAGTCAAGCAAATTGTCCAATTGCATTGTGGTGACATTACCATTAACAATCATCCTAAGACTGGTGGCGCATGGGTCAAAATTCTGTTACCGATTTCTGCTGCGCCAGCCCTTGCCCCTGCATCCTCATCTGCCTCCTCCCACCCACCTGTCAGTAATTCATGAATGACCGACTTTTACAATCCTATGGCGCTGGGCAACGGGACTTTTCCGGCGCTAGTTTGTCAGGCACAAATCTCTTTGCGGCTGATTTAATCGGTATTAATCTCAGCAAGGCAGATCTGAGGCGGACTAATCTAGCCTTCGCCTACCTCAACAAAGCAACCCTCAACAATGCCAATCTAGTGGCGGCACGTTTGAGTGGGGCTACTCTCAATCAAGCGATGATGTTACAGGCTAATCTCAATGAAGCTGACCTACATGGGGCGATGTTGCAGCGGGTCAATTTGTTTGGGGCTAACCTGTCGTTTGCCAATTTGATGGATGCCAATTTGATCGAAGCAGATCTGCGCAGTACTAACCTAAGGGGGGCAAACCTACGCTGTGCCATTTTACGGGCGGCACTGGTGCGCGAAGAAAGGGGTTACGCTCCGGCAAGTCTGCGGGGGGCAAACTTACGCAAAGCCGATCTGCGGGGGGCAAATTTCAGTGGTGCGGACCTCAGCGGCGTTGACTTGTCCGAGGCGGATTTGAGCGAAGCTACCCTGGTCCGCTGTGATCTGCACGGAGCAATTTTTACCTCTGCGATCATGCGCGGCACGATTTTGTCAGAATCTAACCTTAATGCGGCGATTATGTCTGATGTGGACCTGACCGATGCCAATATGCACCGCGTCGATGGGCAAAACATCAACCTCCAAGGGGCAACCCTCAATGGTCTGAATGCAACTAAGGCAAATCTGGCTAATGCTGTAATTACCAATGGCATTTTGAACCAAGCGGTTTTAACTGGTTGCGATCTCAGTCGAGCCAATCTCAGCGGTTCGAGTCTCCAGCAAGCTAGTCTAGTTGATGCCTATCTGGTCCGTGCCAATCTAGACCATTGCGATCTGTCGGATGCGGTGCTTACTAGGGCGGAATTGACTGGGGCAAGTATGATCGGGGTCAATCTTACGGGGGCGATCATGCCTGATGGTAAGGTGAACAACTAGAGCAGATCTGGGGCATCTCTAGGATAGATTCCGGTAATTAGGGTAAATCAATTGCAGTAAATTAATTGCAGTAGATTAATTACGGTAAATTAAGGTAGATCAATGGGGAATCAGTCCAACATAAAAAGCAAGTTCCAAATAAATTAAACTAGTAGATTAAACTAGTAAATTAGGCTAGTAAATTAACTTAGTTGATCAAACCTAGTGATTCAAATCTAGTTAATAGAAGATTAGCTAAAGGTAAACTGGGCGTTAGAATTACTAAACCATGAGCCATGTCACAGCAATATTCTTCAAATACTTTCTCAACTAATAGCTTGCTGCTTGATAAATTAATACCCTGACATAGTAGAAAATCTCGCTGCAATTTTCCACATTAATTAACTCATCCCTGCAGCACTTCTTGGCGTGTTTCTTAGCATAATTGATACAACTTGGTACAGAGGCAATATGGGCGACCAATCCCTTTTAGAGGAAGTCATTGAAAGTTTAGATCAAGACAGTAATATTTTACGGATCAAACGCCTGATTCTCTTTACCTGCCATGACGTGTGGGCGCAGGATGTGGAGGAAGTGCGTAATTTGGATCTGCGGCAATTAATTAGTGACTTAATGACCCATGTTTCTGACCTGTCGATGTTGAAACAAATGCTCAACAGTCACATTAAACGACTCAGCAAACAGGCAGATTATCTGATCGCCGCCGATGCAATTATTGATTCGATTGGGTTACTTTACGGCTTACCTGCGTCGGAATTAGCCGGACTAGTGAACCAAAATCTTCCCAGCCAAGAAGGTTTTATTCCCCCACCACCCAACTTACCCCCACGCACGATTAAACCTGGGCATCGTCGCAGCAAAACCTTAACTAATCCCTTTGAATTACGGCTCGAAATTTCCCGTAATATCAGTCCTCTGCACGCCAAAATCTTACTTTATTCAGTACTGCACTATCGCTGTCTCTATGGGGATAAGGACTGGTCAGGATTAAATACCTATGATCTAGATGATCTGCTAAATGAACTTTTTGCCACTTGTCCCACTAGCACGATTCTTGAAGAGAAACTGACCCAAACCGCCCAGTCCCTAGATATCCCCGATGATGCCAATCGCGCCGCAGCGGTGATCCTACAGGCAATGCATGATCTCTATGAGCCAATTAGCTAAATTCAGCGGCATATAACCTTGACTTGCACCCAGTTTAAACTTACTAAACCGGATTTCCTAATACCCCACATATCCAGCCCCACACATCTAGGAGGAAATATTGCTAAGCCTGTCTCCGGCACGTCAAATGTTTTGGCAAATCGCCCAGATTCCTGATCAAGAACTTGGTTCTAGTCACCTATTGGAGGGTGCGCTAGCCATTGCATGGGAGGCTGAGCCAACCATCGACATCACTGCCTATCGCCAGAAAATTATTGCCCTTGGGGATACGGTTGCGCCTCGGCTGGCGGCTGTGCCCTATGCCCTGAAAAAAATTCAGTTACTCAATCAGTTTTTATTTACAGAGTGCGGTTTTCAGGGCAATGAAGTTGATTATTACAATCCCGCTAATAGCTTTCTGACCTATGTATTGGATCAACGGCTGGGGATTCCCATTACCCTGTCGGTTTTATATATGATCATCGCCGAGCGCTTAGGTTTACCGATGGAAGGGGTAAGTTTCCCTGGTCATTTTTTAGTGCGCCCCCATGACTCCGATCTAGAATTTTTCATTGATGCCTATCATGGGGAAATCATTTTTGTGGAGGACTGCACCGAGAAACTGCGGCAACTCTATGGCGGTCATGTCCCGTTTGATCCGAGTTATTTGGCAGTGGTGGGGGTGCGGAAAATTCTGGAACGGATGCTCACTAATCTCAAATTGATTTATCTGCGGGCAGAACAGTTTGAGTCAGCTTTGGCAGTAGTGGAAAGATTGTTAATGCTCAATCCTAATCTGGCATTGCAGCGACGGGATCACGGTTTACTGTGCTATCAACTAGAGCGTTACAGTGAAGCCCGCATGGACTTGGAAAACTATCTAGAGTTAATGCCCCAGGCTAGTGATTTGCCGATCATCAGCCAGTTATTGACGGAAATTAGCCGCCACCGGATCTAAAAACCCATCTACAACCCCAACTATAGTTGTTTCAGTAGTTGTTTCAGTTAAGGGTGGTACAACAAAGGCGCTGATCAACGGACAAGATGTCCATTCCACGTTTCTTTGTCGCTCGTAGGTCAGACATCTTGTCTGACAATGATCCCAAATTATGTGCCCCTCTTAATTTGATTGACTATAAAATCTGATCAGCCAAACAAAACGAAATCCAGATAGAACAAAACCCCGAAACCCAGACCCAAATCTCAACACGAAATAAATTTCAATGTGGGATTTAGTCTAAAGTTACGGGGTTTTGTTTAGTATTTATCTGGATCTGGTGCTTATTTAGCTTTCTTGGAAATAAACCAAATAGCTTAAGCCGCAGCCACAGGATAAACGCTGACTTGTTTGCGGGTCTTGTCAAAGCGCTCAAATGTCACCACACCATCAACGGTGGCATACAAAGTGTCATCACTGCCACGACCGACATTATTACCAGGATGGAACTTAGTACCACGCTGACGGATCAAAATGCTGCCAGCCTTAACTACTTGACCACCATAACGCTTGACACCCAAACGCTTCGCATTAGAATCGCGACCGTTACGAGTACTACCTGAGCCTTTCTTATGGGCCATGAACTACACTCCTGCAATCAATGTAATAAAAACTTTGCAAACTTTAGTTAAAGTCAAACCAAAAAGTCAAACCAAAAAGTCAAACTAAATGGCACTCAAATCAAGACTCAATCTAATCAAGACTCAAGCCGAGTTAAACCAGCACCTTAAGGCTTAGGCAATCACAGCCTTTTCGGAAGTGACGGTTTTACCATCGTGCTTGATTGCATTGATCATAATCCGAGTCAAAGACTGGCGGTGACCGTTCTTTTTACGGGTCTTTTTCTTTGGCTTCATCTTGTAAACCAGCACCTTCTTAGCTTTGAGGTGACTGACTACACTAGCTTCTACCGTTGCCCCAGTTAACAAAGGCTGGCCGATGGCAATTTCACCATCAAAGTTGACAAACAATACTTGATCAATCACGACCTCAGTATTGGGGGCAGCAGACAGCAACTCTACATCGTAGTAACGACCTGCCTCGACACGGTACTGTTTACCGCCAGTTTCAATAATTGCGTAACTCATGGGATATTCAAGATTCTCTAATGAATGCCGTACAGGTAAAGCCAAGCTGGATCGTCTGAGTTGATCCTTAGGGGCTTATTTTAATCAGGTTTTAGCGAATCTAACCCAGAATGGAAGCGTGGAGATAGATCCATTGCTTACCCAATCCTCAAGTTAGTGCGCCACTTGCCGAATAAAACCAATGTCACCTGATCCGAGCATGGATGATCGCACGGTCTTCCATCGTACACTAAATCTGCCCGCCGTGCCTAGCCGTGCCCTAAAAATCTTGACAGTTCTAATGCCTAGCCAATGCCTATCTACTGTCTAGCCACCAATGTCTAGCCACCAATCACCGCCTCTTTCAAAACGCCCGTTGCTAAAGCCACTAAAATTCCCACTCCGAAAATCAAGCGGTAGATCACAAAGACCCAAGTATTATTGGTTTGGAAAAATTTCAGGAGCCACGCAATGGACAAATAGGAGAAAATCAGTGCTGATACTGTGCCCACCAGTAATTGGGGAATCTCCGCATCAACTCCTTTTTTCAGGACACCGAACAACTCTACTAAACCCGCCAAAGTAATTGCGGGAATCCCCAATAGAAAAGAAAACCGTGCCGCTGCCGCCCGATTCATGCCCAAAAACAAGCCTGCGGTTAAAGTAGAGCCAGAACGGGACACCCCAGGCACCAGAGCTAAAGCCTGTGCTGCTCCCATCAGAATACCGTCGATAACTCGCAGTTGTTTAAATTCCCGCAGGCGTTTACCAATTAACTCCGCCCCTGCCAACAAAGATGACATGACAATTGAAGCAATGCCAATGGCTGCCAAACTGCGCAACGGCGACTCATCGTAATTTTTGACCAACAGCTTAATTAGCAGCCCCCCCAGCAAAATCGGCACTGTGCCCAGGGCAATCCCCACCGCCAACCTAAATTCTAGGGAACTATAGCGCTTTGTTTTAATCGCCTCTATTGTGCCAGCGATAATCGTCAGCAAATCTTCCCAGAAGTACCACACCACCGCCACGATGCTGCCCAATTGAATGATTGCCGTATAAGCCACCCCACCATCAGAGAAATGAAACATGGCAGGAACCACTTTAAGATGGGCGGAACTACTAATGGGCAAAAACTCTGTCAAGCCTTGTACCAAACCAAGGATAAATGCCTGAAGTAAATTCATTGCCTCTGGTTGACCAGCAGCGGGGCTAATTCCCAGGGGTAACACAACAGCAGCAGCGATGGTTTCTGTCGGCAAACCTTGACTCAAAATCAAACTCGATATAGAAGCAGTAAAATTCATAATTTGTGGGGGGCAAAGACAGGGGGCTGACTCCTTAGAAACTATGCAGCATTAGCCCTAACCCACAAGGATAGGCACAAATGCACCAACGGTGGAACTTTAGGCTGTATCTTAAGGCTGTACCCTAACTACTTGGCAGCATTGGTCTATCAATAGTAGATGGCAATGGTACTGCTAATATAGTTAAAAAAAGTAGCGGACGTGCTCAGTTTAACCCTGAGAACGTCACTGCGACAAAAAACATCCCCCTAGAAACAAACTAGAAACAAACATTATTACAAAAGGTTTATACCATCATGGATTTACGTGTTCTGATTGTGCTTGGTCCCATTGTGCTGGTGATCGGTTGGGCTGCTTTCAATATCATTCGTGCTGCCATTAAAGGCGAAGCTTCCTTGTTTGGTAGTAAAGGTAACAACCCCTTCAGCTAACCCCTTTGACACTATTGTTATCGGTTATTCGTAAACAGTACTTGGTTAGCTCATGCCTCGTTTTTCCTGTGTCAATGGACCAAAGCCTACCCTTAGGCTCCAGAAACAGGATAAAACGAGGTCTCTGCCCTGTTCACATCCCGCAATAGCCGTCCTGTTAAGTCGTACTGCATCAGGCTCCAGTATGTCATTTCATCGGGGTGAGTCATTCAGGTTGTCCCTGCAAAAAAGGGACCCTTATTAGCTACGATGAAACCTTAGATTAGGCAGTAATGGGGTCACTCGATAGATTGCCTCAAGATTGCCCAACAGATCACCTAAGGGTTAATTAACTGAATTAACTGATTAGTAACCTGATTAACTAATGATTAATCTTCTAGGGTGATGGGCTGTATCAGTAAACTGCATTGGTTAGCTACTGGATTAACTAGCTGCTGCATCAACTAGCTGAGGTGACTGATTTAGCCTAAACTCGACAAGCAAAGATTCGATCAAAAGACTTGACAAAACCCTGAAGCTCAGGCTTAGTCCGTCTCCCCAAAAACCGCAAAAATTTTCAACCATAACCCTTCATTTGCAAAAAATAGGTAGCTGTAACTTATGGCAGTCGGTGAGTACAAACCCGGACTAGAGGGCGTTCCTGCAACCCAATCAAACATCAGCTATATTGATGGTCAGACGGGGCTTTTGGCATACCGAGGCATCCGCATTGAGGACCTGTGCGCCCACAGTAGTTTTCTAGAAACCAGTTATTTATTAGTTTTTGGTGAATTACCCAAAACCATACAGTTACAGGAATTTGTGCAAGAGGTGACGCGGAGACGACGGATTAAGTATCGCATCCGCGACATGATTAAGTCTTTCCCAGATAATGCCCATCCGATGGATGCCTTGCGCACCTGTGTTTCGGCTTTAGGGATGTTTTATCCGTTGGAAGATTTTCAAGATGCCGAATATATCAGCCAAGCTACCGTGCGTTTAATGGCAAAGATTCCCACGATGGTGGCGGCGTTCCATAATATGCGGCAGGGTAATGATCCGGTCATGCCTCGGGATGATCTGGACTATGCTTCCAATTTTTTGTATATGCTCAACGAAAAAGTACCTGCTCCTTTGGCGGCACGGGTCTTTGATGTATGTTTAACCCTCCACGCTGAGCATACGGTAAACGCTTCGACGTTTTCGGCACTAGTAACGGCTTCGACCCTAACCGATGCCTATACCGTGCTAACTTCAGCCATTGGTACTTTAGCCGGACCACTACACGGCGGTGCTAATGAGCGGGTGATGTCCATGTTGGCGGAAATCGGTTCCGTAGATAATGTGTCGGCATACCTAGAGGAGAAAATCGCCTCCAAAAAGAAAATCATGGGGTTTGGGCATCGCGTTTATAAGGTAAAAGACCCCCGCGCCCATGTGTTACAGGATCTAGTGCATCATCTATTTGATGAGTTTGGTCATGATCCCTACTATGACATTGCCCTAGAACTAGAAAAACAAGCCACCGAAAAACTAGCCAGTAAAGGTATTTATCCTAACGTTGACTTTTACTCTGGGTTGGTCTATCGCAAGTTGGGGATTCCAGCGGACTTGTTTACACCAATCTTTGCCATTGCACGGGTTCCTGGTTGGCTCGCCCACTGGAAAGAACAACTTTCAGATAACCGCTTATTCCGCCCCACCCAGGTTTACACCGGACTCCATGATATGCCTTATATTCCCGTCGAAAAACGGTAATAGGGTAATACACAGATCAAATAGGCATAACAGCCACCCTTGGGGGAATAAAGCATTTACGGTTTTGGGTATGTTTTGGTTGTTGCTGTTAATGTAGCTAAGACATATAGTGATTAACTTGTTACTATGTATTTTCCTAGTAACCTTAATCCAGTGAATTTATTGCGAATTCAGGTTAATGTCTTTCGCTAGGATCACCTAAACTGACATCATTCTCATTGTCGCAATATGTTTGTGCCATTTAGTGCCTTCGGTACCATTGCCCCAGGAGTGAGCTTGTTGCAGTGAGGTTTTCCCAGCCAGTTTTCAGTAGTTAAACTAGACCTATCATGAGCACCACAAACCCCGAAAATGAAACTCTGTCCGCCGCCGAAGAGTTAATCGATGAAGATGATTTTGTCCTTGACGAAGCATCTTTAGAAGCATCTTTAAATTCGGCTGCTAACGAAACTGAGGAAGATGATACCGCTGATGAACCTAGTGCTGCTGGGAGCCAGTCCGTCAGTAATGCTGCCAGTGCGGCACAGGTTGCTGCTCTAGAGGCAAAAATTAGCGGTTTAATCGCGGAATTAACCACAGTCAAAGAGCAGTCTGAAGATCGCAAAGGGCAATATACGCGCCTTTATGCTGACTTCGAGAACTTCCGCAAACGTACCGAGCGGGAGAAAGAAGAGGCTGAGCTACGGATTACAGCCAAGGTACTCAAAAAAATTCTGCCTATCGTAGATGACTTTGAGCGGGCGCAGTTGCAAATCGTGCCTAAAACCGACGGTGAAACTGTAATTCACAACAGTTACCAGTCAGTTTACAAAAAGCTGTCGAAGTCTTTGTCAGAAAGCGGTGTCGCCAGAATGCAAGCGGTGGGACAGGCTTTTGATCCTAACTACCACGATGCGATTACCCAAGGTGAATCTACTGAATATGAGGAGGGGATCGTCATGGAGGAGTTACAACCTGGCTATCTAGTAGGGGAAACTGTAATCCGTCATGCGCTAGTTAAAGTGTCCTCTGGCAAAATTGCTGCCCCTAGCTCTGAGGCTGAGCCAACTGGTGATGCCCCAGTAGAAGCCGCCGACCCAGCAGCAAGTTAGAGTTTTTTGGCAGATTGGGGTACAATCAATCACCAAAGTTGACGACGCACTTGCTAAGGCAATATGGGTAACCTAGACTCGCTGTGCTACTCCACTGCCAGACTAGACTGTTTGCCTAAACACTGTTTTATTGGACACTGTTTGGCTGAATACTTTAACTAAATATCCTTAACTAGATAATTTGACTAAACGACACAGCTAAACATGACGACTAAGCACTATGGGGTCAATAGTTAAACTTCATAGTGTTTGGTCACGGTAGCCGATTTCCCCAAAAAACATTTACTTCTGGAATATTCACCCTTAGTATTCACTTCTAATATTCACTCCTGAAATATTTGCCGTTGAATATATCGATTTAGTCTTTATCTTGGTATTTATTTAGCATTATTACAACCTACCATTGTCTCAAAGTTGTACATGCACGTTATATCTTAGATTTTTAGTCATGGATTTCTAGTCACAGATTTTTGATCTTAAAGATTGGGTCACTATTGGTCAGTGATCGGGCAACATTTAACGTAAAACCTGTACTTCATCCCCCACAAACCGCTGAAAAGGGCTGGCAGCTATGTCAAAAGTAATCGGAATTGACCTCGGAACGACTAACAGTTGTGTCGCAGTACTAGAAGGTGGTAAACCAGTGGTCATCTCTAGTGCTGAGGGAGGACGTACCACGCCGAGTATTGTCGCTTTCCTGAAGGATGGCTCGGAACGGATTGTGGGTCAGGTGGCGAAGCGCCAATCAGTGACCAACCCCACCAACACCATTTACAGTATCAAGCGTTTCATTGGGCGACGGTGGGACGAAACCGCCGAAGAACGGGGGCGTGTCCCTTACGATGTAGTCCACGGTAAGGACGATACGGTGGATGTGCAGATCCTGGAGCGTAACTACACGCCTCAGGAAATTTCGTCGATGATCTTGCAGAAACTCAAGCAAGACGCGGAAAACTATCTGGGGGAAGAGGTCACCCAAGCAGTCATCACGGTTCCGGCTTACTTTACCGATGCCCAGCGCCAAGCCACCAAAGACGCAGGGGCGATCGCCGGTTTGGAAGTAATGCGGATTATTAACGAACCGACGGCTGCCGCCCTTGCCTATGGTTTGGACAAGCAGGATCAGGATCAAACTATTTTGGTGTTTGACCTTGGGGGGGGGACATTCGACGTTTCGGTATTGCAGTTAGGGGACGGCATTTTTGAGGTAAAAGCCACATCTGGTAATAACCACTTGGGGGGTGACGACTTCGATGCGGCAATCATTAACTGGCTAGCGGCTGATTTCCAGAAAAAAGAAAATATTGATCTAACTCAGGATAAAACCGCCCTGCAACGGTTGAAGGAAGCGGCAGAAAAAGCCAAAATTGAGCTTTCTACAGCGCCCGTGACTCTGATCAGCTTGCCGTTTATTGCGGCTGATGCCAGCGGACCTAAAACCATTGAAATGGAGTTTACCCGCGCTCAGTTTGACCAAATCACCGCTAGCTTGGTGAAGGGAACCCTGGACCCCACCGCAGCAGCGCTGAAGGATGCCGGTTTATTGCCCCAAGAAATTACACGGATTATTTTGGTTGGCGGTTCGACGCGGATTCCTGCGGTACAGGATGCTATTTCTAAGTTTTTCGGTGGCAGAAAGCCGGATCAGTCGGTCAACCCTGATGAAGCTGTTGCCCTTGGTGCAGCAATTCAAGCGGGAATCTTGGGCGGAGAAGTTAAGGATCTGCTGTTGCTAGACGTGATCCCCCTGTCGGTGGGGCTGGAAACCCAAGGGGGCGTATTCACGAAAATTTTAGAGCGCAATACTACAATTCCCACTAGTAAATCCCAGATTTTTTCTACAGCGGTGGATAACCAATCGGTGGTAGAAATTCAGGTGCTGCAAGGGGAACGGGCGATGGCAAAGGATAACAAGAGCCTTGGTAGTTTTGAACTAGAGGGGATTCGTCCCGCGCCTCGGGGCATTCCTCAGATTGAGGTATCTTTTGACATTGATGCTAATGGTATTTTGAAAGTATCAGCGCGGGATGTGGATACTGGTTCCGAGCAAGGAATTAGTATTTCCAACTCCGGCGGTCTGAGTCCGGCGGAAATCGAACGGATGCGGATGGAAGCAGAAGTCTATGCCGATGAAGATAACGAGCGGCGTGAATTAGCGAACCTGCGGAACCAAGCTGCGAATTTGGTGCGTACCGTTGAAGAGGT
>JBIKNH010000170.1:0-9632 GCA_044358815.1 Pseudanabaenaceae cyanobacterium
GCTCAAAGAAAATGGTCCGACGGTAATCACTCAGAGTTTGCGAGAGCCAACCCAAAGGAATATCGACAAACTCAAATCAGCCCTCGAAGATGAAAATGGTTCTGGTGAGGCGCTCAAAGAACTGATCAAGCCGTTACAACAGTCTTTATTTGATGTGACTCAGGCGGTAGAGAAATATTCCCAAGTGGAGCGGGTCAAACAGAAGGGTAGCGATGATCTAGGATAATCCTCAAGTAAGTAAAACACAAATCCCCGACTTCTAAAAGAAATCGGGGATCTTGTTTTTGTTTTTTGCTGATGGGTTACGACTCTAGAGAGTTTCCCGTCACTGCCCACCACACTGACCGGAAGCCATCCCGTAAATATTTAGTAGTTGGTTCAGCAGGCTGATTGCTAGGAATACTGACCGGATGAACCCGAATGCCGCGACTACCAAAGATAATCTGTCCAATCAAGCAAGCGCGGGGCATATGAAAATCAGAAGTAATCACATAAACATCTTTAACTTGCCTGGATTCTAATTCCGGCAGCATCGTCGTGAAATTAGTCACCGTGTCTACTGCTTTGTAGTTGAGATGGATTCTCTGGCGGGGCACACCTGCTTGATCAAACACATAATGGGCGTATTCTTCGGGACTGCCTGATGAAACAAACACCGGTAATTTGGGGTGTTGATTGGCAAATACAGCGGCAAATTTTTCGCGGGCGGGCGCACCCCCTAAAACGAGAATGGCTTGGGGTGCGTTGGCTTTAGTCCAAATCCCTAACAGATGACTTTGACTGAAAACTACCAAGCCAAAGACCATCACACTGACCCACAACCAAATAAGGTGATTGGCTTTGCCTAAGCGTTTCCGGCGTTGGTTTTGGTAGCGATGTTGATGAAAATGTTTATTAAGTTTGGGAAGCCCATCCAGCCTAGCCATGTTGTCTAATGGTGAATATTAATGGTCAATATTATTTCTCAATTGCTCAAGCCGCAGAATATCAATCGCAATCAATCGCAAATCACAAAATCAACGGGAATATCAAGAGGATCATAGACATTACCCTCGATAAACAGACAATACGTGGATAATCTACGATTTTTTGCCTTTAATTGAGAGTTAGTTTTACCATTTTTCGCACCATTTGTGATCCTGATTTTGTCTTGATTTAAGTTTGTCTTAAAACAAGAATCCCTGTTGTCACATTGGGTGCAATGTTTCACAAGATGCCAGAAAGAATCATCTACTGGTTAGAGGTATCAGCCGTAGCAATTGCATCAACCAAACACTGTAACCAACTACCGCTATCCCCCTTCAATGGTAGGATGGTTTGGCTTACTGCATGTTCACAAGTAATAAGTAAAACAAGTAATACTCGTTGCCCTCAACGGCATGGCACACCAATTGTCTGGCATGGATTTTCAATCAGTTGTTTTAGCGCTACAAACCTATTGGAGCGAAAGGGGCTGTCTGCTCGCCCAACCCTATGACGTGGAAAAAGGCGCAGGCACGATGAGTCCCCATACTTTTTTGCGTGCCATCGGTCCTGAACCCTGGAACGTCGCCTATGTGGAACCCTGTCGCCGTCCCACCGATGGTCGTTATGGCGAAAACCCCAACCGCTTGCAACACTATTATCAGTTTCAGGTAATTCTGAAGCCCTCCCCCGATGATGTATTGGATTTGTATCTCAATAGTTTGAAGCACTTGGGCATTGACCCTGCCGATCATGATGTGCGTTTTGTCGAAGATGATTGGGAATCACCGACCCTAGGGGCTTGGGGTGTGGGCTGGGAAGTGTGGCTCGATGGTATGGAAGTCACCCAGTTTACCTATTTCCAACAGGTGGGCGGTTTGGACTGTAAGCCTGTGTCCGCTGAGATTACCTATGGCTTAGAGCGGCTGGTAATGTATTTGCAAGGGGTAGACTCGGTGTTTGATATTACATGGCAGTCTTACACCAAACCCGACGGTACCAAGGGTGAAATCAAGTATGGACAGGTGCATCACCAAGGAGAAGTGGAACATAGCGGTTATAACTTCGGTAACTTTGGTGGTCAGGTGCAGGATGCGGATTTGCTGTTCCAATTGTTTAGCCAATATGAAGCCGAAGCTGGAAATCTGATCGGTCACAATTTGGTGTTGCCTGCATTTGACTATGTGCTGAAATGCTCCCACACGTTTAATTTGCTCGATGCACGCGGTGTGATTTCCGTAACTGAACGCACACGGTATATCGGGCGGATTCGTAACCTAGCGCGACAAGTGGCAAAACAGTATTTACTGCAACGGGAAGCGATGAATTTCCCGCTGGGTTTGGTTGGTGTTTAGGAGATCCCCCTCAGTCCCCCTTAATCAAGCAGGGTGGTTTCATTCTCGGGAGGCTTGTATCTCGGTGGTGCTAAATAGGGCAGGATGCTGAGTTCGTCCCGTAGCACTGTCTAGGATTACTTCATCCTTTCCATTTTAGGACTACCTGTATCTCCAGACTACAGCCTGTCTCAGAAACGAAAAAACTAAAAAAATCTAAAATCAACCAAGATCTTACATTTTTTGCTTGTATTTCGTTCAGAGTAATGTGGCTAGAACATAGCCCCTTAGGACGTTTCCGAGAATGAAACCACCCTGCCTTGGTAAGGGAGGCAAGGGGGGATCTCAGCAAGAGTAAAGATTAAGATTCTTAACGAGTTGGCTAACATTCTTGTTAGAAATGTAACGCAACCTGTTTGAATAGGTAGGGATAGCCTTCCCTTTAGGGTGTTAATCCCCTGGAAATATATTGATTTTTTGTATTTTCTATTTTTATTAATTTCTATTAGTTTTTATTGATGTTATGACCCGCACGATTCGTATTGCTTCCCGCAAAAGCCAACTAGCCCTAGTGCAAACCCACTGGGTCCAAGGTGAACTAACTGCATCGCACCCTGATTTTGTCTTTGAGGTGGAGACGATGAGTACTCAGGGGGATAACATCCTAGATGTAGCTCTAGCCAAAATTGGTGACAAGGGTTTGTTCACCAAAGAGTTAGAACTCGCAATGCTCCGGCATACAGCGGATTTTGCGGTCCATAGTTTGAAGGATCTACCGACGCGGTTACCTGAGGGGTTGATTTTGGGTTGTGTCACCGAGCGGGAAAATCCAGCTGATGCTCTGGTGGTCCATGAGAAATTCAAGGAATACAGACTAGAGACTTTGCCGGAAGGGACGGTAATCGGTACGTCTTCCTTGCGGCGGTTGGCTCAGTTGCGTCATCATTTTCCTCATTTAGCGTTCAAGGATGTGCGGGGCAATTTGAATACACGCCTAGCCAAGCTGGATGCTGGGGAATATGACGCGCTGATTTTGGCAGTGGCAGGTTTAGAGCGGTTGAACATGGCGGATCGGATTCACCAAGCGATTGATCCAGAAATTTCGCTCCATGCGGTGGGACAAGGGGCATTAGGGATTGAGTGCCGCGCCGGAGATGATGATATTTTGGCGTTGTTTGCTCCCATCAGTCACTGGGAAACCACCCAGCGCTGTTTAGCTGAGCGGTCATTTTTGCGGGAATTAGAAGGCGGTTGCCAAGTGCCCATCGGCGTACACACATCAATTGTCGATGGACAGCTTACTTTGAAAGGAATGGTTGCAACCCTCGACGGTAAAACTTTACTACGGGCATCGGTCAGCGGTGCAGCTAGTGATCCGGAACCCTTGGGTATTGCCTTGGCTCATGATTTAAAGGGTCAAGGGGCGCAGGAGATTCTCAATGCGATTATTGCAGAACATCGGTCTTAGATTTGATATTTGATGGCTTAGATAGATGGCTCAAACAGTTACAGTTTAAGTAATTAATTTTAAATAATTAATATTTAAGAAGAGCCAGCCTGTCAGTGCTAGATACAGTAAAACGATTCAATTTACACAATCGAGGTCAGTCGAGGTAAATTGAATCGTTTTCTTTTTTAGATGACCAAAAAACAAGATCAAGCAAACTCTGGTCTACCCTGCGCCATGAAGTACTTTTGACAACTCATTTCTGGCTGATCTGCCGTGGGTCGCCGCTGAGTATATTTGCCAGTGGCATCTAAATCCCAAGCTTGGCGATTGTCAGCTAGGGTAATATCAACAATGTGTTTGAGTTCCTGAATTAACGCTTCAGAACGAATTGGTGTAATGACTTCGACGCGAGTATCTAAATTGCGAGGCATCCAGTCGGCACTACCAATAAAGATTTGCTCATTACCACCATGATTAAAATAGAAGATGCGGGAATGTTCCAAAAATCTGCCAATGATACTAATCACACGAATATTTTCGCTGAGGTGTGGCACTTGAGGACGCAAACAACACATCCCCCGAATAATCAAATCAATGGAAATTCCAACCGCCGAAGCCCGATAGAGACTATGGATAATTTCTGGATCTACTAACGAGTTCATTTTGGCTACAATCTTGCCCTGTCCTTTGCCTGCAGTATGAAATGCAATCTCCTCTTCAATTAGTTTAAGAAATCGTTCGCGCATGTTGACTGGTGCCACCAAGAGTTGACGATATTGCTTATGCCGCGAATAACCCGTCAAATAATTGAATAAATCGGTTAAATCCGCTCCTAAATCACCATCGCAGCTAAAGAGTCCCAAATCACTATAGAATCGCGCAGTTTTAGGATTATAATTTCCTGTGCCAATGTGGACATAACGCACGAGATTTTTACCTTCTTGGCGCACCACTAATGCAGTCTTGGTATGGGTTTTAAGATTCTTCAGACCATAGACCACATGGACTCCAGCATCTTCTAATTTCCGCGCCCAAAGAATATTATTCGCTTCGTCAAATCGGGCTTTGAGTTCCACTAATACAGCGACTTGCTTTCCGGCTTCAGCGGCACGAATCAAAGCATGGACAATGGGAGAATCTCCGGAAGTACGATAGAGAGTTTGTTTGATTGCCAGCACTTGAGGATCGGAAGCTGCTTCTTCAATAAACCGCTGTACTGTGGTGGTAAACGATTGATAAGGGTGATGTACTAGGAAATCTCCCTGACGAATGGCATCAAAAATCGTCTGATTCTCTCCTTCTTCTGCCATTTCTTTAAGGTGAGGATGGCTCACAGAACGCCACGGTTGATCTTTATGTTCGGGTAAAGGTAAGTTCACAATGGAAATTAAATCACCTAAACTCAGGAGTCCCGAAATGTCATAAACATCTAATTCCGTAATACCTAATTCTTCGATCAGTTTTTGACGGAGTTCTGGCGGCGCAGTATTCGCAATTTCCATCCGTACTACTTGTCCAAACCGCTGGCGACGGAGTTCTTCCTGGAGGGCAGAAATGAGATCGTCGGCTTCTTCTTCTTCGATATCTAGTTCAGCATCACGGGTAATCCGAAACGGAATATAGGCAATGATTTCCATCCCTGGGAATAATACTCCCAAATTATGGGCAATCAATTGCTCAAGGGGCACAAAAGTATAATCATCGGTTTCAGGAATATGGATAAACCGAGGTAATGTGGAGGGAACTTTAACCCTCGCCAACAGAGACTCGCCGCCCTCATCATTCTTGAGGATCACGGCTAAGTTTAAACTTAAATTGGAAATGTAGGGAAAAGGATGCGCCGGATCAATGGCTAAGGGAGTTAATACGGGAAAGATTTTATTTTGGAAGTAGTCGGTTAAATAGGCTTGATGACATTGGTCAATGTCTTGATAGTCCAGAATTTTAACACCAATTGCACTTAATTCCGGATTGAGAATCTTGTCAAAAGAATGGTGCTGTAGTTCCACTAATGGCGCTAACTTCTCGCGAATATATTGATGCTGTTGCTGCGGTGTCAGTCCGTCATCAGTGAGACGATGGATATTATTAGCGATTTTGCGCTTGACATTCGCCACACGCACCATGAAGAATTCATCTAAATTACTACTAAAAATCGAAAAGAATTTCACTCGTTCTAGTAATAAAGTTCTTTCGTCTAGACCTTCGCACAATACCCGCTGATTGAAGGCAATCCAACTTAGTTCGCGATTAAATAGTTTCTGATTGGGAAACAGATGCACTGGATCATGATGTTCCAACACATAGGGCGGAGTGACTGCCACCGGCGGCAGTTCAATCGTTCCACTAGCTACCGCATCAGTTACAGTCTTTAGGGGATTAGGGGTTTCAGCAATGTTTTCCAAGGTCTTTGGGGCGGGATCTACTGGTATACCCGTCACATTGGCAGACTCATCACTATAATTGCGGGAAGTTACCCCTGAAGCCACTGATGCAGCGCCATTTTTAGAGCGATTTGATTTCGTGCGTCTCGTTTCTGTCATGAATAGTCAATCGTGAGAATATGCTAGGTATGCAGACAAAGCTTACGGATAGTTGGCGGATGAATTCCTCAAGTTGGTTCAGGTAACCTAAGGCAGCACAGAATTAATATATTGGCTCTATCATGGCATGGTACACCGCTCGGTTACGTCCTTGGTGTTTGGCTAAATACAAGCCATGATCACAGGCTTCGACTAACTGCAAAGGATTACCCGCCGCTTTGGGTTGCACCGCACAAACCCCCAGACTAATGGTAACAAAAGGTGCAGCACTGGAATTGGCGTGGGGAATCTGTCCTTGAGCCACTGCTTGCCCCATCAGCCCCGCCACATGAATCGCCCCTTTAGCATCAGTACCGGGTAAGATAATGGCAAATTCTTCGCCACCATAGCGAGCCGCTAAATCTGCGGGACGACGGATCACGCTGTTAATTGCTTTTGCCACATGACGTAAACAGGCATCACCAGCGGGGTGACCATAGGTGTCATTGAATGCCTTGAAATGATCCACATCACATAAAACTAGGGCGATATAACGTTCTTCCCGTAGGGCACGATGCCACTCTATATTGAGACGGGCATCAAATTCGCGGCGGTTAGCAATTTGGGTTAAGCCGTCAGTTTTCGCATCTCGCGCCAGATCAATTGCTTTTTCATAGAGCCATTCTTCCACCGAATCGCTGTGGAGCGTAGTCATTTCCAGTAATAACTCAAGATCATTTTTCTCCCGATGGGCGGTATCTAAAAGCAAGCGCAGGGCTGATTCCGCCATCTGTCGTTCAATCACCTCAGACTGTAATTGAATATTAGTTTGGCTAAGTTTAGCTTGTTGTTCAGATTGCAGTTCTAACTGAGTGAGAAGCTGTTGATTTTCTTGCCTTAGCTGAGCAATTTGCGCCAGTAAAACCGCAGGATCTGTTCCGAAGCTAAGGGATTCGTCAGGGGAGGGCTGATCCATATGCTGAGTCATCTTGGGTTAGGGGGGCAAGTCGGCATTTTCTGGGTCTACTATAGCAATCCTAGGTAATCATAGGTAATTCTAAGGGTTTTAAGGGCAGAAAGTATGGTTAGGTGAATCACTGTATCTGTTGCATCACAAAAAATCGCCCCTCAAGTTTTCAGCTTGAAGGGCAAGTAGGATTTAGTTTCAAATCAGACAGTTTTCTTTAGTTCCGTAGCGTGTGTTAGCGTCAGCGTAACGCACAAATGATTAGGATGAAAAAAATTTGAGTGCGTTAATGCAATGTAACGCACCCTACCTAAACTCAAGTTTTAAACTCGAAGGGCAAGTAGGATTTAATTTCAAATCAAACAGTTGTATGTGCAGCGCAATGCACAAGTGATAGATTTAGATTTGAGTAAGTTATGTTAAATTAACGGATTCTAATGAACTAGTTAGCCTAATGTCTATATTTCATAAGCTTGACTACGATGGGCAATCGCCATAACAAACACTTGAACTATTTCGTCTTCTACCGAATAAATCACTCTGTAATCACCAATACGATAGCGGTACAAACCCGAATATTCTCCCTTGAGTGCTTTGATATTAGGATGACATATCGGGTCTTGTTCTAATTGCTGTAAACATCGAGCAATTTTTTTAGCCAAAGCTTTGTCTGCTTTAGTGTAAATCTTTTGAACATCAGGATGGAGTAAAACTTCATACATCGGAGCGCACTGTTTTCCAATTTACATATTGATTTTTTGGTGTTGATTGATTCTGTTGGACGCGCTCTAAAAGTCCTGAAATTGACGATAATTCTTGGGTTGCGGCTTCGCTTTCGGCACTTGCCAAGAATGCGGCGAAATCAGCAAGGACCTTTAATCTTTCTGGTGATAGTTGTTTGATGGATTCACTAAGCTGATTCTGTATATCTGTTACTGTTGCTAGGGATGATTTATCGACAACTGAAACGTCATTAAAGGTGTTCATTTTTTAATCACTGAGATAGGTTATCATGTCACTTTTTGAAGTAGATATAGTTTAGCACTTCAGCAAATAGAATCGTCTTGCTGCTGCGAAACAGCGATCGCTCTCTCAAATCATAAAAAATCACCTCTCAAGTTTTAAACTCAAAAGGCGTTGACCATCTAGTCTTAAATCAACCAAAAATCAACCAATTATCTTGTTGTCGCATTTAGTTCAATAGCGTGTGTTAGCGGAGGGTGATGCACAAATAATTAGTATGAAAAAAGTTTGAGTGCGTTAATGAAATGCAATGCACACTACTGAACTAGCGATCGCCATTCACTGAGTCTCAATGTAATTGTTTGGATGTTAAGATGGGAAATATCGCTAATTTGCAAGAGGTCAGGATGGTTACACTTGCCGCAAAAAATTTGAATTTTGAAGATGTACAGCATCTATTAGGCTTCCATGAGTCTGGAGAGATGGGTGTTTTTTCTGATTATTTGGATTTGGAATCTGTTTCTGATTTTGAGCAAACAGAATTAACTGGGATTTGTACTAATTTTCGGCGGTATCTCTTGTCAGGTAAAGTTTCTGAAGGACAAATTAAGTTTCTTGCTCTTGCGCCTCTGATGAATTTGACTGGTTACTATAACCAAGCGATCGAGTTACTTTTAGAAGAGAATATTCAGCGTATCGACATTCTCGAAGCGGATACTAGCATTACGGGCAGATATGATATTTTAGCTGTCAAAAAATCTGGAGTCCAAAACTTAATTAAGCTTTGGGTGCTGATAGTTGAGGCGAAGAGAGCGGGAATCGAACCTTTTATAGGGATTCCACAATTATTGACTTATGCTTATGAGTCTTTACGTTCTCAGTCTTCGGTTTGGGGTTTAGCAACAAATGGTCTGCACTTTCAGTTTATTCGCATCTGCGCAGGTGAAGTACCTATTTATCAGCTATTTCCTTCTCTATCGTTAATCGAGTCTGAATCTTCTATACAGATCCTCAAAGTTCTCAAGGCTATTTGTAAATCATAAGTGTAATGACATAAATAGCCATTTCTTCACTTTTCATCTTCTCTTTTCCAAATCAACCAACGATCGTTCCTTCAATCCCATACACTAGCGATCGCCTCTCGTAGTAGAAAAAAACGCCCCTCAAATTTTCAACTCGAAGGGCAAGTACAAGTTAATTTCAAATCAAACAGTTTTCTTTAGTTCAGTAGCGTGTGTTAGCGAAGTGTAAGGCACAAATGATTAAGATGAGAAAACTTTGAGTGCGTTACATTGCATTAACGCACCTTACCTAAACTGGATTCTAATCAAAATCGAGTGAATCAAAGTTGATTGACAACTGAGCGCTATGACGAACATACAGAATGTGTGCAGTGTCTTCTCTAATGGCAAAGATAATTCGATATTTGGCTC
>JBIKNH010000034.1:0-27130 GCA_044358815.1 Pseudanabaenaceae cyanobacterium
ACAGGATACAGCATCATGATTAGTAAGATCCCCGCCACCCAAAAACGATAATCTCTCAGTAATGGGCGTAGTTGGCGAGTGGTAATCACCGCACCACATAAGCCAAGGGTCATAAAGATTCCATTATATTTCGCCAGACAAGCTAAGCCTAAAAGAATTCCTGCTAGATATAACCGAATTGTGGAAACTTGTTGATTTTCTAGCCATTCAAGGGTAAAGAACCAAAATTCTGTTGCTCCCATGAGAGCAAGGGTAATCATTACATGGTCGTGCCATGCTAGACTCAACATCAGCCAATACAGGGGCGCACCACAGACACATAGGACTAAATAGCCCATACCTCGCTGCATTTGGGATTTTGACCATTTAGGATAGAGTCGCTGTAAAATGCGCCAATAAGTCCAAAAGAACAATCCATTACTAATCAGGTTTAAGGTTCGCAAATTAGTATGGGTTGTGGTAAAACCCATACCGAGAATTTGCTCTAATAAATTAGAAAGTCCTCTTTGTAGCCAGACCATCAGGGGGGGATGATCATAATAAGACCAGTCTAAATGCTGCCCCCACAGCCAATAGTAAGCTTCGTCGGGATTTGGGAACGCATTGCCCCAGAAAATCAAGCGAATTAAGCCATAGACAACGAGACAGATAACTAACCGTTGCATGATGTTAGAAATATTCCTAAAGTATATTCCTAAAGTATATTCCTAAAATGATTCTGTTTTGTTCAAAGCCGATAAATCAATCCGATGAATTCCCGTGGTATAAGTGCCGTCGTCAGCCAATTTCAACCAACGGAATCCAGGATGACATAGTTCAGGATTAGTTTCCTGTTCCTGAGTAGTTGTGACTTGATTAAGTGTAGAAGGACAGCTATAGAAAGTAATACCATGTTCTTTATAATACATTTCCCTATGTCCATGACCGGAAAGACACAGTTTCACTTGAGGAAATTGGGCTAAAAATTGGCGAAATTGAGCGCTATCATCTAAGGCAATCTGATTTAACCAACCGACTTCTGGCTCTGCATCAGGATCAGGATAAGGTATAAACGGATAATGATGTAAAACAATGAGAATAGAACAATCTGGATATTGTGAAATCTCTTCCCTGAGCCAAGTATAGGCTTCTGGTGCAATGGCTCCCTCTCCCATGGAAGCATTAAGTTTAACCGAATCTACACTGATAATTTGCCACTGTCCCAACCTAAAGGAAAATTTAATCCCATAATGGTTTGATTTGGTTAAACTAGCATTGAGAGCAGTGGCATCATCGTGGTTTCCTGCGATATAATAAATAGGAATTTGCCAACCATTGAGTAATTGCTGTAATTGTTCATAGGCAGAGGGCGCACCAGCTTCGGCTAAATCACCAGTGAGTAACAATGCCGCAGGTTCGTAAGTCGCAGCGACATTCAAAGTATGACCTAAGTTTTCATAGGGACAAATACCTCGCAAAATATCCGTCGGCACATCAACTAAATGGGAATCAGATATTTGCAGGATCGTATGGCTGGCAGAATTCATTGCGTTAAGTTAGACGTTGATCTAAATCATTAATTATATCGTTAATCATTATGAATTATATTCTGCATCGCGCTGGTAATGGCAGATTTGTCTTACAGAGTGCAGCTACTGGCAATTTAATTGGCTTTACGATTCATCCTGGACCAACGGAATCGCGGCAAATGTTCGCCTATGATGTGGGTACAACCTATGATCCCACTACTTTAATCAATATTGATCAGTTTCCTGAGTTAGCGGAATTACCGTTTTTTGCCATCGAATATCCTAGTCATTCCGATTTTAGCACCTGTTTACGCAGTGAGTCATGGTCACATCTCCATCACTTATTTTTAGCTGAAGGAAAAGCCATTGGTTATAGCGGGAATCACGGACAGCCGCCATTGCCCAATTCTCTGCGGACTTTATGGCAACATACGCCGAATAATCCCGCCGGTTTATGGAAAATGCCCCCATGGGGTTTATGGGTCGATCAGGATGGAATTTGGTTTGGGAATCGTCAGGGAATCGTGATTAAATTCAATCATGATGGAGAGGTTTGTCAGGAATGGAATTTACCTAAGAATGTAAGTAATTTTTGGGTTAGGGAAGGCAGTGCCTATGCCACCTGTGATGATGGTTATATCTACGATCTCAGTGGTAAATTACCAGAGATATTTTATCAGGCACGATGGGATCAGGTTTCGTTATGGAGCGATTTTTGGCTCAATGGTTTAACTGGTATCTCGGCACATGAGATTGATCAGAATCAAGATCAAACAGAAACTTATCTACATATAGTAGATGGGTATGGCAAGATCACACAACTTCTGCTAAATAATTCTCGTGCGTCAACTAAATGGGAATGCCAATGGGAAAAGAAAACGGATTTACAGCGTACTTGGTGCTTTGCAACCGATGGTAAGCAAATCTATCAGGGACATCAGCAGGGAGTGAATGCCTATGATGTCAGTTCTGGAAAGTTAGTTTGGTCGCAGCCAACAGAAACTGAGGTATTGTGCGGGCTGATCACTGATAATGGGTTGGTTATTGGCTGTAGTGATCGCTGGTTGTATTGCCTAGGAAAAGATGGTGATTTGAAAGCGAAAACTACGACAATCACGCCACTGGCTCAATGCGAAGGCGGTGTTTATAGCTGTACTCAGTCTGAGAATGGGGCTTATCTTTTCGTTGCGGATCATGAAACTTATCTCTATGGTTTCACTGCGGCGGGAGAATTGCTATGGCGAAGACCTACAGGGTGCGGTGCAGCGTTAAATTTGCAATGGTATAACGAACGACTCTACGCTACTACTACTGAGGGAACTTTAGCTGCTTTCGTGGTTGATGCTGCCACAATGGAAACTCTTACTAAGGATTATCAGCAGAAGAATTTACTAACTCAGAATCCAGTCTTAGTGCAGAGTACAATAGCTCAATCCCTAGTTAATTTCACTCCAAAATCGAAAAAAACTCGCCAGCCGTCGAAACTCAAACCAGCCGCTTCCATCACCTCACTAGGAGCGGAATCAATTACGGACTGGGTGGTAGTGGAATGTATTTTAGTAGGAAATAAGATTCGGGTTCGGGTGGTTTCGGAAGGTTATCAAAGCGATTGGTCCGTGCAGTTTCCCACAAAATTAAGGGAATCTGGTGTGAAGTATCGTGTTAGTAAACTTACTCCAGTACCAGAGAAGAATTTCTACCGTGCTGGAGGAACGATTGAACGGATTGATGATTGATGAATCGATTTAACAACTAGAATAGGACTGGCAAGACAACACAGCCCTATCCATCATTGCACAGCTAATCTGGCGTAATTCCTAGAGCTAGTAACTGAGCTAGGAGTTTTTCAGCCCGCTGCCTTTCTGTCTCAGCCCGTTCTCGTTCTTGTTCGGCACGCTGATATTCTTGCTCGGCGCGTTGTTGTGCCTGTTCAAACCTTTGGCTCAGTTCGAGGATAGTGAGAAACTTTTGACCGTCTGGACGATAAATCTCAAGCGTCTCTTCGTTTAAAGCAAATCTAACCTGCAATCTGGGACTTACCCAGTTAGCCACATCATCAATCACATTGAGGCGTTTACCTTGCCGATATAGTCCATGCAAGTCATTTCTATCAGGATCGTAGATGTAATATTCTTCCACACCATAGTCATCATAAAATCGCAGTTTTTTCGTCATCTCCTTTAAGCGATTACCAGGAGAGAGAATCTCAAATACGACCTGGGGCGGAATATTCCCTTCTCGCCATTGCTGATAAGAGCCGCGATCCCCCTTGGGACGGTCAAAAGCTACCATCACATCGGGGGCAACTCGAATTTCTGGACTGCCTTCCACGGGATACCACAGCAGGTCACCAGCGACAAAAACATTAGGATTGTTGGCAAAAAGTAATTCCAAATTTTCCTTAATGAAGACAATCCAACGGAATTGTTGGGTATTATCTGCCATAGGTTGCCCGTCGCTATCAGGATATACGATTTGGTTAGTGATTAATGGTGAATTGGTCATTGTGATAACTCGCAATAGTTCCATCGTTCCTTTAGCTTACCATATGCATTTAGTATATTTATTTGATATACTTACATATCCCAAAACCAGATGTGATGCAGGATTAAGGCTCTATTTCTTTGTGTGCAAGAGATGCCATACTAAAAAAATTTGCCCCCTATCACCCATCACCGGATCAGCACAACTGATCGACTTGCCGATGAATAATAGAAGGCATTAACTCGTTAATTTTTTGATGCGATTCTCTAATACAGAATTTCAGTATAAAGTCTGTAAAACCTAGATATGGACAATCTGATTATTCTCAGTTCTCTTAAAGCCTCTGGGCAACTTTAGATCATCAGGATCAACATAGTGACACACATGATCATCTAAACAAATCAATGCCCAGCCATTATTTTCAATTTCCATCAAACGATAGGAAGCTTCTAATACGAAGAAACCCTTGTGGTTGCGGGTATCGGGGCGGACTCTGACGTTATCTACGCTGTTCATGGTTTTAGCCTGCTTGAAGCAATAAAGAGTGAGGAAAAAGTCTAGCTTGTTTCACCAAATTGAAGTAATTAAAGATGTTGCAAAACTTGTATTGCGAAAATCGTTATTGCAAAAACTTGTGCTGCAAAGCGTGCGGACTAATGAAGTGACAAGGCTCTACCCCTGACCAACTCCACAAGCTCACTTAACTTGGCTGATAAATCTAGTTCTTTATGCTTAGGCAGCTTAGCACCTAAAACCTTGACCTGTGGGATAAGCCATGTTAACTTTTGCGAGGCATATCCCCAAATTAGTCAAACATTCTTGACTTTACTGAAAGTTTGCCCTTTCCTAGCCATAAATTAGCTAGGAAAATATCAACTTATGTAAAGAGCCTTTTGGGGTTGTTTAGCCTAGTAGCCACTTTCTGACTTTTTCTAGTTCTTTCCAATCTGAGCGTCTAATCGCACCTTCTTTAAAATTGTCAACAATTTCTTCTTTGAGATCTTTAAGAATCATTAAGAGGTTGCTGGCTGCCTCGATTTGATCCCGCACGCCTTTTTGGTTGGTTTCGAGGAGAGCGATGGCGAAATTAATCCGCGCTTGGGGGTCTTCGGGGGAGAGTTTAACGGCTTGCTTGGCAGCTTTGAGGGCACTGTCTGGTTTCTTTTCTAGCAGGTACAACCACGACAGACAGATCCAACCGCTGGCGATTTTGGGTTGACGATCGCAGACTTTTTCAAATACGGGGATCAAAGTGGCGGCGGCTTCACCCTGACGGTAGCGCTCTAAGCCGGACTGGAATAGTTCTTCAATGTTTTCAACGGACATAATGGATTGTAATTTCTTAAGGCTAGATAGGATTAAAGATTTGCAGGTTTAACTGGGTTGTTGATTTTGCGGTTATTTGTGCCGCTAAAACTAGTGCCCCTAAGTTAGTGCCCCTAAGTTAGTGCCACTAATTTCCCCGCTGATTTGGGGTAGGCAACGGATGAGTTAGAGGTTAGCTCTTGGTTCCGTTGGCGGCGAATTACTGACGAATTACCACTGAACGGATTTAGTAGGGCTGAAACGGGCGTTCTAAAGTATACCCTAAGGTTTAGGGTTAGATGACCCATAGGGGACTAATTGGGCACTAATTCTGTTGTTGGAGGTTGCTCACGATGGATCTTGTTTTTAATTATGCCGAACGATTAAAATCTAAGTAGCTAAGTTAGTTGTCTATCACATAAGTTTATGACTAGTCTCCCTGATTTTGCGGCGTATGGGTATCAAGTGACTAAGGAGTTAGGGCATAACTCGGAAGGGGGACGGTTTACCTATCTGGCGAAGCGTCTGGTGGATCGTCATAGTGTGGTTAAGTCTCAATTCTCTTATCACTGTGTTTCTGATAATGGCTACAGCAAATATAAGTCCCTGAGTGCCTTACCCATAGCACGACGGAGTTCTCAACTTCATAGAGATCCCTTTTTAGTCATTTAATGTTTGTAACACGATTTTTTAGACAGCAATCAATTTTTCACGACTGATGTTTTGTAGTACGCTAATCTGTCCTATGCGTTGAAATTCCTTGCTACTTTTGTCTGCAAGGTGTAGTACCCAAGGTAGGCGACAAGACCGAAAACCACTAGCAGGATGTAATTGAGTCAGGTGGTAAGTTTGTAGAGCTAGCAAGTCTAAAGAAGTTTTACCATACTCGTGTACTACACGCAGGGGTATTGCGCTACCAATTGCGCTACCACTTTTGTTTGTAATTGGCTGACTTGTTACTATCGTGAATGACTTTTCCTTTGGAGTTAAGACAACACTGCCGGGCTTAGCATCACGGTACACCAATCCGAGATTATCCTGAGACATTTCATATCCCATTCTTCCTGCACCGCTTTTGCGTACCCCAACAACATCCACGGCTATATTTTTCTTTTCAAGCTCTTCTATGGTCTGTTGAAACTCACCTTCTTGAACTAATCCATCTCGCATCAAAAGTAGTTTTTTGGGATAGCGCTTACAACTCTGATAAAATTTGAGAACTAGTTTAGATACTGTTTGCCAAATTGCTTTTCCAGAAAAAGTTTCTCCCCGTTGTACGTCTGGCAACTCCCAACCTAAGCTTTGCCCATCTGCAAGAACTGCAAATGCAGAAGTTCCGTAATAAAGTTCTCGATTTGTTCCAGTGTCAAAACCAATAATTAAATCAGCACTTTCAGGATGCACCACAGGCTCTAGACGTAAAGGCTGCCAACCAGCCTTACATAACATTCCTAAAACGACATTCAACGCTTTATACTTATCAGCCTTTGGTTTAGGTACAATAAACTGGGTAGCTATGCCTGCTTGTAGTGCCTGCACTCTAATTTTTTGTTTGCGTTCGTTTGATGACCAGTCCATGACTACTAGAACTGTTTTAATTCCTTCGTCAGACCAGTTTTGCCAAAACATTTGCTGATCTAATTCATGATTTGGGAAATCCTGTAGTGCCCGATAGGAATCTTTCTGGATTTTGGTGCCGCTACTTTTAGCTACATCTAACAAACATTTACCAACTTCTTCAGGGTACTGATACCTTTCATTGAAAAGATTGAGACAACCAAACTTCGTTTCTCCTACTTTTGCACACCCTTGATATCGCACTTTGGCAGCGATATCTACCTCCTGATCATTGAATGCTAACAATTTTGCTTTTGGCATAACGTACCCACAGATTCTCAGAGGCTCAACTTCTCCATAAATTCTATAAACCCTTGTTATAACAGACTTTGCTGTGACTATAGATTCCTTCAAACGCGAATCTAAATTTCTCCTGATGTAACTAAAGACATTTTGAATTTCCTTACCGTCCTTTCCCCGTTCTGCAATGTTTGCTAACATCTCCATCGTTAAACTCGGTGACAATCTTTGGGATAAGTGGGGCACACTCGCACTATTTCGCTGATTTGCTCGACTAACATACACAACGCGAGAATTATTGATTTCTTCTTCACTAGCTCCATTCTTAAGGTGGTAATCCGCCAAACTAATACCCAGTTCCTCTAACAAGAACTCCTGCGGTAATTTTTCCGTAACTCCATCATAGTGCCAACTGATGGAGTTATTATTTTTGTCTTTGTATGTGTTCCTTACATAGCTGATGGGAATATCAGGGTATTCTTCTAGCCATTGATGAAGTGTCCAAGGTGTATAAAAACGGTGGTGTATATCAATTTCGAGATAAAGATTCCTATCTGAATCAATAACAACATCAATTTTTCTACCTTTGTGTATTTCCCATCCATTGCCACATTTCTCTATATCCTCTTCATGCATGCTCCACCAGATCAATCCCCCTTCAGTCGAGTTCTCAATTGCAATCTTGTTAGAAACTGTTAGTCGCTTCTTGAGAAACTTACGCTCAAAAGTTTCGAGAGCTTTTCTTTGATAGTTGTTTGTACAGTCTAGCTGTTTAACACCTATTTTCACCAATTCCCAATCACTGCCTTTTATTTTCTCAGGACTGATTTCTTCTTTTGTAATAATTCGGCTACCCAACCTAACAGCAGTAACACCCAGTTTGGAACAAATCTTGTAAACAGCCGGCTGTTCTTCTCCCTGTTGAGGCGGTTGAGAGAATTGACAATGATACTCATAAACTGAGAGATCCTGATTATCCAATTGCTTTACAGGAAAGCGGTTTAGAATAATAGATGTTGGCTCAAAGTTATTCAGTAGGTTCATATAAGGATGTAAACTTTGTAGTAACTCAAGAAATATATTGCTAAGACTTGAGAAAAAGATTAACACGCAATGCAAATATACATTACTTTTAAGTGTAATGTGTCCAAGCCAGCCGAGAAATTAACTTGCAAAACCAATGTTTGAAGTATCCCATCATTGGCTTTTTTTCCCTAAATCATCCGACAAATCACCACCAGCCAACCTCAAAAAATCCGCTACAATAGCAAATGTAAAGGATTGTTGCGTAACCCAAAGGATCGTGAATTAAGTTGTGACTGTTTCTTCCCCTGAGCCACAATATCGCTGGAGCCGTGACAATTACTCTGAACTCGCCCGCAGCCTAGACATTTGGCGCATGGTGTTGACGTTTGCAGGAATGGTCTGGCTCGACAGCCGCAAATGGAGCTATATCGGCGGCAAAACCGAAGCCAAGGTCAAAAAACGCACCCGACAGCGGGCGATCTGGCTCCGGGAAGCCATGCTCCAGCTAGGACCGACTTTCATTAAAGTGGGGCAACTGCTTTCCACCCGTGCCGATGTCCTCCCCGCCGAATCCGTCGAAGAACTCTCGAAATTACAGGATAAAGTCCCTGCCTTCAGCTACGAACGCGCCAAACGGATCATCGAAACCGATCTCGGCAAACCCTTAGATGAAATGTATGCCGTCTTTGATCCTGTGCCCTTAGCCGCCGCCAGTTTGGGACAAGTCCACAAAGCCCAACTACACAACGGTCAAGAAGTCGTCGTCAAAGTACAACGCCCTGGACTCCTAAAACTATTTGACATTGACTTGGGGATTTTAGGCAAAATCGCCGCCTACTATCAAAAACATCCCAAATACGGACGGGGACGGGATTGGGTCGGGATTTATCAAGAATGTAGCAAAATCCTTTATCAAGAAGCCGATTACCTCCTCGAAGGTCGCAACGCCGATACATTTCGTCGCAACTTTCGGGATCATGCCTCAATAGCCGTACCCAGAGTTTATTGGCGCTATGCTTCCCAAAAAGTCTTAACTTTGGAATATATGCCCGGCATTAAAATCAGCAACTATGCCGCCCTTGAAGCCGCAGGCATTGATCGCCAACAAGTCGCCCGCCTCGGAGCCGAAGCCTACCTCGAACAACTACTCAATCACGGTTTTTTCCACGCCGATCCCCATCCGGGTAACTTAGCTGTCACCGGATCAGGTTCCTTAATTTTCTACGACTTTGGCATGATGGGACAAATCCAAACCATCACCCGCGCCAAACTACTCAATACATTCTTTGGTATCGCCAAAAAAGATGCCGATGTCGTAATTCAAGCCTTAATTGACTTAGGTGCTTTAGAAATTACGGGAGATATTGGTCCGATCCGTCGTTCGGTGCAATATATGCTCGACAACTTCGTCGGCAAATCAATGGAAGGTAAAGGCTCCGTTGCCGCCATTAGCGATGATCTCTACGAAATCGCCTATGATCAACCCTTCCGATTTCCCGCCACATTTACCTTCGTGATGCGGGCATTGTCCACCCTAGAAGGCTTAGGCAAAGGACTAGACCCCAAATTCAACTTTATGGAAATCGCAAAACCCTTCGCCACGAAACTTATGGAAAACGGCAGCAGTAAAGAATCCGGTAGTTTATCTACAGCAATTTTTGGTGAACTAGGTCGCCAAGCCGCTGAAGTAGGCAGTTCCGCCCTGGGTTTACCTAAACGTCTCGAAGAAACCATCGTCAAATTAGAGCGTGGTGACATTCGGTTGCGGGTCCGTTCCCAAGAGAATGATCGCCTGTTACGCCGCATCAGTAATATTGGCATTGGCGGTATTTATAGTCTGTTAGCTGCCGCCTTCAGTATTTGCGCCACGATTCTATTAGTCAATGGCTGGGTGTGGATCGCTGGGGGATTAGGGACCGTCGCCCTGGGGTTATTAGTTGCGCTGATTCGCCTCTTGGCAAAGTTGGAACGTAATGAAAAAATGTTCTAAATCATCTTCTAGACTACTTTCTATAGCCACTTTCTAGAGTCGCTTTATAGAAAAATAATCAAGTCCAAAAATAATTTCCTAAAGTTGATAACCTTGAGGTGCATTTTAGGTAAATTTCTGGTAAATATACTAACACCTCCACACCGTAACATAAGCTGTAAATTTACTGGTTTTACTGACTTTGTAAAATTTACCTAGCTATTTAATCAGTTTTGCTCAGATAGAAATTATCCTAGAGACTGTAGAGCCTGAGAGACATCAAGAATATTTTAGCTATGTGATGACATATTCCTACTGAGCCGGTTTGCTAGTATCAGTGGTTACCAAAGACTCAACATAGCCCCCTTGTCCATAACGAATTGCCAGTGGCAAAATAAGTAGATACGTGATCAACAAAACATGAAGCGATTATTTGCTGGAGATAGTGATACCGGATGTGTTCGTTCTGCCAATCAAGACTATTGGCACACAGACGCTGACGGTCGTTTTTTTGTAGTGGCGGATGGTATGGGCGGTCATGCTGGTGGTGAAGAAGCCAGCCGCATTGCCACCGACACAATTCGAGAATATTTAGAATCAGATTGGGCTAATGATCTCTCCGCACCAGTGCTGTTGCAAAACGCCATCGACAAAGCTAATGCCGCGATTTTGCAAGATCAAAGAGAACATCCGGCACGGTCAGACATGGGCACTACCGTAGTCATTGTGATGGTACGGGACGAACAATTTTGGTTTTGCCATATTGGTGACTCGCGGCTCTATCGCCTGCGGGGACACGAGATCCATCAGATTAGCGAAGATCACACCTGGATCGCCAAAGCGGTGCAAAATGGCATTGTCACGGCGGAAGAGTCTAGGGTCCATCCTTGGCGACACATGTTATTGCAGTGTTTAGGGCGGGAAGATTTGCGCCCCATCCAAGCCCAAAAGATTGAGCTACAGCCTGAAGATCGTCTCCTGATATGTAGCGATGGCTTAACCGAAGAGCTAACCGACGGCATGATTGCCACAAAAATGAAGCAAATTCGGTCTTGTTCCCAAGCTGCCCGTGCTTTGATTGATGCTGCTAAAGAACATGGTGGTCGGGATAACATCACCGTTGTGATTGTTTCCAATGAACTCCCTGGTGCCAGTGCCTAGGCAGTATTTTCTGAGTAATTCAGCAATTAGGTTTGGCATAAGTTCTAGTCTGGATAATTGCAGTCTCCACCTGTCACTCAAGCCATGACCCGAACTATCACCCCAACTATTACTCAAATACTCAAGATGTTTTAAAGTCTTAAGAAACACTATAGTTTGCTTAAGATCAGTGCTTTTTGCCCATACATCCTGTCAAAATTCAAGTAAGCCATTAGGTTCTGCTGATTTTTTACTTCGCAATTGTCTTGTTAAAACAACCTTGCCGATTTTATGCAGAAGTAATCCTGACCCTCAGCCCATAACCTGATGAATCACCTGACAAATACCCTGATCGATCTAATCTGATGCAGGCTATGTTGACCAAATTATGTTTACCAAAACAGTTCGCCGTATTTTAGCGTGGTTTTTGTTCATCACTACCCTAGTTACCGTGCTGGGGATAGCTGACAGTGGCGGCATTTGGTCAGGCTCTGCCAATTCACAACTCCTAGATCAGGCATGGGGACAAGCTGGCTCCATTGCTTATGTCGCTGCGGCTCGGACCATGCAGTCCCGTAATGGTGCTTCACAATCCTTAGATGCTTTCCAGAAACGTTATCTGAGACGTTATTTCCCCCAACTGATTGATAAAGTAGAAATTATTTATCAGTCACAAATGATGGAGCGTTGGGTCTTCGGTAATATGGCAATTTCATTTAGTAAAGTGAGATCCGTTGCCCAAACCTACTGCCATAGAATTTACTTAAAAGATCCTTACCAGCCAGAAAATCGGCAACAGGTGGTGCTTTTAGCCCATGAAATGGTCCATACCCGCCAGTGTGAGCAGTTTGGTGGGTTGGCTGAGTTTGGCTACCGTTACTTTATGGCTTACCGCCAAGCTAATCAGGTTTACGCCAAAAATGTGCTGGAAATCGAAGCCTATGACTTACAGCGCAGAATGTCACGGGTACTAGCTGATTCTTGATCTACGGGATGACCAAAATTTACGAAATTGGCTAAACTAAGCGAAATTCATATAAAACACCCATTGATCCCTCGCTACAACAGGCATAATGGTGTTTGTAATGCGCAACACCATCACCCCAGGGCATTGATTTACTGTGATCTATGACTGGGTGACACTAGGAGCGTGCTACAGGGAAATTAATCCGCTATCTCAAATTTCCTTAGGGATTCGCAGTAGCAAGATTATTCCTGAATGTATTAGGTTTGGTATTAAATCAACCGATGACAGTCAGCAGTAGCTAGCAATAGCTTATGATCTGTTAATTGTTAGTAAATGTTACTTATATTAACTTAGTAATTTATTTGACGAATCTGCCTCCAGAGCATTTTTAGCATTTGTAGTGCAGCAAATAAATCATCAAATAAATCATCTAAACCAACAGATCCTCCCTGAGTATATCTATACCTAAGAAATCTGTAACCTAGTAATAGGTTATAGCTGCCCTAAATGTAAATCCTGTAATGTAATTTTGTAATGTAATTAACTGGAAAATATGCACATTTCTGAATTAGACGATCTCGAAGCTTCGGTGAATGAATTGCTTTCAGTGGCGAAGGTGGAACTAGAGCAAAAGCGACTTCAAAAGCAGAAGGAACGACAAATACATGAAATTCTTTCCCAGATTGAAGGTCGTCTGCAACCCATGCTCAAGAAAATAGAGCAGATGCTGGAGCAACTGGAAAAAGAAGCCATTCTGGATCCCGACCATGTGAATCCCACGAAAGCCCAACTAGAACAAAAAAGAGCCGAAATCCGTGAGCAACTCGAAAGTGCCCCATTAATGGCAGCCAGAGAAGCTGACCGCCAATTAATCCTCAGTGAAGAAAGGTTATGGGATCAACGGGAAGCCGAACAACTAAGCTTGTGGCGACAGGAATTAAAAGCTGACCTGTTGGATATGATCGAAGAACAACGAGATTTTTATAGTGCCACCGATGCCTCCATTGCCATCCGCAGTCACATCACCGATCTCAAAGCCATTGGTTGTCTGGACGAAGTAGTAGAAGCCCTAATCAATCAGATCAACGCCCATAGCGAAGAAGGTCCGGTGGCACGATTACGGGGAACCCATGAACAAACCCTGACCTTCATTTATAACAAAGCCCTTGAAAACCGCGCTAGGGTAGATCGTTCCCCTGATGTGCAGCCTTCAACCCGTCACCGCAAATCCGAAAAACGCCCCAGCCTATATACTGAACTTTCAGGCAAAGTACTAGTGTTTGGTGGTCATGATCGCCTGCAAACTGCCGTCAAAAATCGTCTGCGGGACTCTAACGTTAATTTGGTTTGGTACACCGAGCAGGACGGCTTGCAGTTAGCCACCCAAGGGGAAACCCAGATTCCTTCCTCCGACCTAATTATTATTGTGACTGGATACGCCAGCCATTCGTTGACTGAGCGAGCCATTGAAGCCTGTCGCCGTGCTGGTAAAACCTATGAGATTATTAACACCACAGGCATGACAAGAGTTTTAGAACTAATTGAGTCCAGCTTAAAAGCCAAACAGCTTGCTCGCCATTGGAATACCCAAGGCACTTAATTACTGAATCCTTAGGAATTACGACTAGACAGGGGGAGCAAGCCCCTTGTCCTGCCGTTTGCTTTTGCTATTTGTCTGCCATTTTTGACCTAAATCCAAAAAAATCAATGTTAGGCTACATCACCACCTTAGTCAGTTTCGCAGCAATATTTGCTCTATTTAGCTTAGGACTGAATCTGCAATGGGGTTTTGCGGGACTAGTTAATTTTGGTCACGTCGCTTTTATGACCCTTGGGGCTTACACCACAGTTTTACTGAGTTTGTATGGTGTGCCTTGGTTCTTGGCAATCCTTGCCGGAGCTGCTGTTGCTGGATTGTTGGGTTTAATTATCGGCAGTACTACCCTAAAACTACGGGAAGATTACTTAGGCATTGTGACTATTGGTGTTTCCGAGATGGTGCAACTTGTAGTCAACAACACAGCAGGATTGACCAATGGCACTAACGGAGTTTATGGCTATCCCTTACCCTTGGCGAATTTAGTCAGTGTTGAACTATATCCCATCATCCTAATGGTGCTGATCCTTCTGGTCTTAGGGGTAATTTATTGGCAGTTAGAGTGGTTAGTGCGTTCACCTTGGGGGCGCGTCCTCAAAGCAATTCGCGAAGATGAAGAAGTGGTTAAAGCGATGGGCAAAAACGTATTTTGGTATAAACTCCAAGCTTTTACCATTGGCGGGAGTATTGGTGGCTTAGCCGGAGCGTTTTATGCCTGGCAACAGACCACCATCTATCCCAGTAACTTCTCATCCCTAGTGACATTCCAAGCCTGGACAATTATTACCATCGGTGGTGCTGGTAGCAACAGAGGCGTATTACTAGGTGCGGTAATGTTTCAGCTTTATAATGTCTTGCCCAGATTTTTACCGCAACAAATCCGTCCCCCCGATAGTGAAAGGTTTGCAGCTTTGCAGTTGATGCTCATCGGCTTAACCTTGATTATCCTGATGATGTGGCGACCCCAAGGCATCATGGGCAAAAAGGACGAACTCACCCTATCGCGTTAGAGAGTTACATTAGGTGGTTACATCCCCCGATAAACTTCAAGGAAATTCATGCTATCGGGTGAAGTGTGAACCTATCTAGTTAAACTACATTTATATCCATCGAAAGCCTTAAACTGACTGTGCCCAGTTACCCCAATACTGGGCTTTTTGTTTGGGAACTTGTCTAGAAGTACTAGCAAAAATTTTCTGATTAGTTAGATTAGATTTAGTGGCTTATAGCTAGTGGCAGCGATTATCGTCTCAAGGTCTAGCCATTGGCAGAAGAGCTTTTAAGTGCCGTTATTTAAGTAATAATTCAAGCAATAATCCAACTTTGCCGCATACTAATAAGTTTTATATATACTTTTCCGCAATATCAAAGATGATGTAGGTTATTTCGAGTTCCGTTGACCTGATAAACAAGCTTATAAATTAGATTGTCCAGCATAGACATAGCCCAGAAGAAACACCACCTAGCCCAAGGAGCGGCTGAGGCGGTGCCTTCCTGATCGGTGCTATTTTTTCGGTGGTACTGCCGCACCTGGTGCAGGGGCAGGAGCCGTTGGCACATAAGCCTCTACCGTAAAGTCAGCCCCTAGCAGCGGTGGCAAACCGTCAACAATCCGTTGTTTTTCCTTCTCAGGCACGGGCAAAGACAACTTAAACTTCTCTGCTGAAATCGCTTTGCGTGCCAGCTTCAAATCTTTTACCACTAATAACGGCTTGAGCCGCTCAATTTTGCGGATAGTATCAAGAATATCAGAGTACTTTCCCTCAAAACTCATTTCAAAGACACAAACCTTATATTGCGGTGGTAGTGTTGGTGGTGCTCCCGCAGCGCCGGCTGGAGCAGGGGCAGGGGCTGGTGGTTTTGGCGCTCCCCCCGCAGGCGGTGTGCCCCCAAGTCCTGCGGTACAGTCTGGGGTTTTGGGCTGGAACTTGCCTAAAGTCCCTTGCACTTGATATTCAAACGGACCAATTGCCACGGAAATAGTCTTTGGCACTTGAAGCGAGATGTCTCGCATCATGGTATCAATGTTGTCCACCGTGGGTAAAAGTCCCACCACAAAATTATTCTGCCGCTTGGCTTCTTCCACCCGTTGGGCAATGTTACTTCTTTTCCGAATGTCACTATTTAAGGTATTAATTGCACCTTCCTTTTGTGAAATTTGGTTTTGTTTTTGGCTCAAATCTTCTTGCAGTGGCAATGTAACCAAAACCGTGGCAGCAATGGAAACCCCCACCCCAGCCACAGCAATTAAAATACCAATAATTTTGCCAGTGAAGGTAACGCCAAATAGGGATAGACCGCCACTAGAACCTTCTGCTGTTCCTGTCATTGTCATTTTGGTTGCGCTCCTGTTGGTGGTGTAGCATTGGCAGCGGGACTGCCTAGGGTAATAATTTTCTCCTGTTGTAGTCGGCGAACCCGTTCAATTAAACCATCCGCCCCTGATGCTTCCAATTCTTTGAATAAATCTGCGGCACTTTTACTAGTCAAGCTAGCTTCTATCTGAAAAGTAACTAAGTTAATATTCCGTTCTGGTATAATCGCAGCAGTGGAACTTTTTAATACAACACGATTTGGGTCAAGATAAGGAGAACTCTTCAGTAATAACAGATAGTCATTGAGTTCTTCAAATCCAGAGGATTTACCCTCCAACCGAACTATCACTTCCCCCGTACCAGCAGCAGCGGCTGAAGCTTGACTTAATCCAGTAATTTGGATTGTGTCAGGGGTACGTCTGCCAAAATCTTCTAAAAAGGCATAGGTGGGCAGAGACTTCGTAAATAAATTCACTAACTGATTAGTTTTAGCTTCTACAGCTTTAACCTGATCTTCCTGTTTAACTAAAGCTTCTAATTGAGTTTTCAGACCCGACTCTTGGTTAGACAGTTCAGCTAATCGGTTTTGTAGTCCTTCTGTTTGCAAGAAGAGGAACACAAAATAACCACCAGCTACGGCTACAGCGGCAATAGCTGCGGCAGCACCATAGAGTAAAAACTGACTGTCTGCTAAACCGCCACCACCACCACCGGAACTAACACTCGGTTCGGCTTTGCGGTCTGATAAAAAATTAATATCAATCGTGTACATAGGTTTTGCTATACCTCTCTCAAACCCAAACCAAGGACAATAGATAAGCCCATGCGTTCCTCAATTGCCAACTCACGGTCAGCGGTAATACCTAAAACCACTAGGGGATCAATCACTGTGGTGGCTAGTCCCAGTCTTTGGCTAAAAAATTCATCCAACTGACCGATACAAGCTCCCGGTCCCGTGATCAGGATTTGGACTACATCTGAACCAGGGGACTGACTAGTATAGTAGTCAATGGAGCGGCGGAGTTCATCAGACAGATCACCAATAATCCGTAAAATTGCTGCATCCCCTGGGGTTGTGCCTCCCATCGACCCTGCTAACCCTGCGGTATCAATGCTTTGAATGGGAACACTAACATTACTGAGGAGTTCAAGATCCGTGGTGCGGCGCTGGGGCATATTCATCGCCCGCATTTGGGCATTTTGAATCTGCACTGTACCAATGGGAAAAGTCCGCGAAAACTGTGGCACACCGTCTACGGTAACTGTAATTTCCGTGCCTTCATATTCAATATCAACAATGGCAACGGATTCAGCAGCGGTGCTAAACCGTGACAGTTCATTATGCAAAGAACGAATTAGCGCAAAACTGCTCACCTCCACCACGTCAACCTGTAGCTGAGCATTTTCAATGGCTAAGAGATAGCTATCGGTCACTTCCTTAGGAGTTGCCACCATCAAAATTTCGGTACGTTCAATGCCATCTTCATCTAGGGCAGTACCCAACTTCTGATAGTCCACATCAGCATCTTCCCGAGGAAACGGCAGATATAAACTGGCTTCTTGGTGCAAAATCATTTCCCGCAACTCATTTTCTGGGATTTCAGCGGGTAAGCGAATTAAGCGACTCACAGTTTCCCGACCAGGAATAGCTGTAGCAACCTGTTTTACTTTGATCTTTTTCTCAACCAAAAGACCCCGAATTACTTCCCCTAAGAGGACATGATCAATAATCCGTCCTTCTTCGACAGTACCTTCAGGGATCTCCGCCGAGCCAAAGTTAACCAATTTGTAACCTGACTGGCCTTTGCGGCGCAACTGTACCAAGTTCACCCGTTCTGAGGTGATCTCGATGCCAATTCCTTTTTTGGAGCCGCCGCCAAATTTAAAGCCAAACATAGTGATGCTGGTGCAGGTTGGTGCAGGGTGAATTCAATGGTGGGATTATAGACTGATACGGCTCTTTGTCAATACTTTTATTTTTGACTCATACTTAGATTCATATTTAGATGCATATCCAGACTCATAGGTAAATTGATGTTAATTGACATTTGGATGAATATTTGAACTGATGTTTAGGTTGGTATTGGGGATATTGGGGATAATATGGCGGATGGCGGATTTGTGTTCTAGGGACTGGTTGGCTTGATTCAATTCAGGGGGTGCTGCTGTAGGGTTTGCCAAATCTGTTGTGCCACGTCTTGGGGAGCATCACACTGCATCAAGGCACGAACTATGGCTAAACGTTTGGCTCCAGCTTCGAGCACATCAACAGCATTTTGGGGATTAATGCCACCGATGGCAAACCAAGGAACCCGCTGATCTGGATCCAGTTGGGTCATGTATTCCTGCACATACCGAATATAGGCAAATCCTGCGGCTGCCTTACCAGGTTTCGTGGGAGTGGCATAGACAGGACCAGTGCCGATGTAGTCCACATTAGCGGCTAAGGCTTTGGTTAATTCTTCGGGGTTGGTGGTGGACTGTCCCACAATGGCATCGGGACCTAGTAACCGCCTAACCACTGCCACAGGTAAGTCTGTTTGTCCCACATGGACCCCATCAGCCCCCACAGCTAAGGCTAAATCTACCCGATCATTGACGAGAAACAAAGCTCCGTAACGATGACACAGATCACATAATTGCTGTGCTTGGGCTAAACGTAGACTATCATCACCATCTTTTTGGCGATATTGCACAATTTGTGTGCCCCCCTGCAAAGCTTTTTCCACAATTTCCACTAGGGAAGGTACAAACATTGTCACTAGGTAAAGCCTTGCTTGATTTAACTGGGCGAGGCGTTTTTGGCGTAGATCACTTAGGGAATTTACCTCTGGGGAGTTTACCTCTGCTGCGGTTGATGATACCGCTGGTGCCAGAACCGCTGGTGGTAATACCGGAGAGATACCATTAGGTGCACCATTAGCTACAGAGTAATGTTTTGCCCCTAACTCTTGCAATTGGTGTTCCAGGGTGTAGACTTCATAGCGCACAGCTTTCATGGCTTCGGCTAGGGCTGGTTCCGTGAGTTTGCCATATTCTTCAAGGACTCGGAGCGCTTCTTGGACACGGCAACAGTTCGCCTGCAAAACTGCTTGAACATCAAGGCGTGTCATTTCTTGGGGATGGGAGAGATTAGTCCCCACATCATTGGGCGTATTGCGAGCGGCACGAAATTCGGGATGATGCCATTGGGCGATGGTTTGGCGCAGATTTTTGCACTTTTCCGCCAAGATGACATCTTCTAGCCCAAAACGACACCATTCTTCAAGGACGCGAATCCCCTCCCTCGCCCGATCTAAATTCGCGTCAAGGATCCGGTGAATGGTTATATCAGCCATGGCAGTTCTAGTAATATCAGTTCGAGTGATAGCAGTTGTAGTAGCGTTTCTAGTAATAAGAAATCCAGAATTAAAGTTTGATACCAAATTAGCCAAATAGCCAAATGTTTCAGCAATAGGTAATTCAGGAATAAGTTAAGGTACTAGTGATGGTTAGATCGCCGGTGGTTCAGACTAGTGATTCAGGCTAGAGAGCCAACAAAGATCTTGGCAAATTACGCCATATAGTCTATTTTGTTAAAGACTTAACGCAGTTTACGGCGCTGGCTCGTATTTTTTGCTGTTTTTTAGCTTTTTTTAGCGGTTTATGCCCGCCAAGTCTCCTAATTTAGCCTGTAATGTGTTGGCATTAGGTGTGCTTGCCCTTCCAAGAGGAAAATCTTCCGCTACAATTGCTCCAGTGTCTAGTCCTGAACTGTCCCAGCCTCATGACTTGTTCTAAACAAGTTAGTCTAAATAACTTGGTCTAAATAATTGGGTCTCAATAATTCTTTTAGTTGTTCTTGCACAAAGGTTCCTATGGTCATTTTTGATATGCTGTCTTGTCGCAATAATCAATGACGCTTTTGAGTCCCCATCTAAATCGACTCCAATATTTTTAATGTTTTCAAGTTTTTCAATTTTTTTGGTGTTTTTCAGGACAATTTTAGAGCTATCTGCAACATTACGGTAATTTTTCGTCAATACCCCTGTTTATCACTAACTACCAACCCAAAATCATGATCGGTTTGCCATTATCACGGATGCAAGCGTCAACCACCCCAAATCAACCTGAAGTGGTGGGTCGTCCTCTGGGGGCAGCGCCGTTGTTGTTTATTGCTGGTGGCATTGTCAGTGCTGTATTTAGTGCTGTATTTATTGGCAGCGGTGGTGCTTGGAGCCAAAACACCCCTAATGTTGCTACTCCGAACAGTCCGGCTAATGTCACAGGGGTGATCGCTAGTGATAACTCAGTGACTTGGTACGTTAACCCCACCAATGGTAATGATCGAACGGGAGATGGTAGTCCAAATAAGCCTCTCGCCACATTAACCTATGCGCTGCGGGTAGCTCAGGCGAGAGGTGGCGGCACCATTCAACTAGGGGCTGGTACTTATGATCTCAACTCTGGGGAGCAGTTTCCGTTGATTGTGGGGACGCGGACCATTGTGCGGGGTAATGAAGCTACTAAAGGGCAAGAGATTCAGATTGTGGGCGGTGGTGAGTATAACCCTTCAAGTTTCAGCAGTAATAATTTAACTTTGCTAGTGCCCAAGGGAGCCACAGGAGTCGAAATTCGCGGGGTCACTGTGATCAATCCCAGCCCTAGGGGTTACGGACTCTGGGTTGATGGGGCTAGTCCGGCGATTTTGTCGAGTACGTTTACGGGCAATCAAATCGCAGGGATGATCTTAATGGGGGACTCCATGGCGATTTTGGCGAATAACATCTTTTTGCGCAATGGCAACGCTGGTTTAATCGTCGATGGTACGGCAAAACCCACAATTCGCAGTAATGTATTCCAGCAAACTGGTTTTGGTCTGGATGTGCGACAGGCTGCCCAACCCCAAGTTAACGAAAATCTCTTCTATAGCAATCAGGACGGCATCATTATCCAAGCCAATGCCCGCCCCATGTTGCGCGGTAATCTGATCGAAAATAATCAACGTAATGGAATTATTCTCAATGCTAGTGCGGGTCTAGACTTTGGGGATGTCAATGATAGTGCAGGGAATGTCTTGCGGAACAATGGCGAACTAGACATTGTGAATGCCAGTCGGTTGCCAGTGGTAAGTAATGGCAATCAGTTTAATCCACGACGTTCTCGGGGACAGGTGCGCTTTTTGGATAAGTCAAATTTGGTAGCCGTCGCCCCAAATAAAAGTAACACTGCGAACCCTAGTAATGGTTTAAGTACCTCCCTCAGTGTGCAGCCATTGAGTTTTAATCCATCTGCTACCAATGGCACAGCCCAGAATCAAACCAATAATACCCCTGCTAAACCTGAGAATAGGAATATTTCGTTCCCCAGCGTGATTGATCAGCAGACCCTCAATAATGCCAATACTGCCTTTGGACGTAATGGTCAAACTAACAGTCAACTACTGAATTTGACGAATAATTACCCTAGCAGCCGTAACAACGGTTTTAGCAACAGTAATAACTTCAGTGACGGACTAACGGTATTAAATCCCAATCCTTTAGGTAACCCTCTGATTGTACAAGTCAATACAGGGGGGAGTAGTGGCAGTAATGGGATGGGCGTAGTAGCATTGTCTAGCCCTAATATCACGCCGGATTTACAGCCCGTAGTCACCAGACCACCAGCAGGACAACCCGTAAATCAACCAATTGTGACCGCACCGCCGGTGTATGTCACGAACAACCGCAGTAATCCATCATTTACTGCCCCTAAATATCGGGTAATTGTGCGCGACAGCCGCCCCAATACCATTTCTCTAGTGAAGCGACTGATCCCTAATGCCTTTGCTTCACAGCTTAATGGTCAGATGGTGATTCAAGTGGGAGCCTATGCAGATCGTCGGGTGGCGGATGCTCAGGTGCAACGCCTTGCTAAAGAAGGGCTAGTGGCTCAGGTGCAGAATATTCGCTAGATCTTCCCTAGGTGCTAGTCTGGTAGTTGATCTTAAATCCTGGCTAAATTTAATCTCGGCTAACCAATCTTGGCTCAATTTCTATGACTTTTGCAGCAGAACTCCGTCTCGTTTTGCGGGCGCGTTATCCCGTCCTGTGCCTTGCTTCACCCGAAGAAGAACGGGCTGAAATGGTCATTAGTGCCATTGCTAAGGAATTAGAACGGAGCGTGTTTATTTGGGATTTTGTGGATGGCTATCAGGGCAACCCCACCGATAGCGGCTTAGGTAAGCGTAATCCGCTTCAAGCCCTAGAATTTGTCGATAAGATTCCCAAGGGTGCGGTATTTATCCTGCGGGATTTTGATCGGTTTTTGGAAGATGTTGCCGTTGCCCGCAAGCTAAAAAATCTGGCGCGTAAACTGAAGGAATTACCCCAAAATCTAATTCTTTTAGCGCCTCGGTTTAATGTGCCCGATGGTTTAGCGGATGTGATCACCGTGATGGATTTCCCTTTGCCGCAGCCGGACGAAATCGCGACGGAAATCAAACAGCTTTTACCCAATTATGGCGATAATTTAAGTCCTGGAGATTTTGATGATCTAGTCCGTGCCAGTCAGGGTTTATCTTTAGATCGCATCCAACGGGTTTTGGCTCGGGCGATCGCCGCTAATGGCAGGATCAACGGCGATGATGTGGAATTGATTTTGGCAGAAAAGCGCTCTAGCATTCGCCAAACCCAAATTTTAGACTTTTATCCTGCCACAACAGAAATCGATGAAATTGGTGGACTAGACAATCTCAAAGAGTGGCTGCTCCGGCGCGGTAGTTCTTTTTCTGACCGTGCCCGTAAATATGGTTTGCCCCATCCGAGGGGTTTGCTTTTGGCGGGGATTCAAGGTACGGGCAAATCTCTGACTGCTAAAGCCATTGCCCACCACTGGCATTTACCTTTATTACGCCTTGATGTGGGGCGATTATTTTCTGGTTTAGTGGGGGAAAGCGAATCCCGCACCCGCCAAATGATCCAACTAGCAGAAGCCCTTGCCCCGTGCATTTTGTGGATTGATGAAATTGATAAAGCCTTTGCTGGACTAGACGGGCGGGGGGACTCAGGCACAGCCAATCGAGTTTTTGGCACGTTTTTAACTTGGATGGCGGAAAAAAATTCTCCTGTGTTTGTGGTGGCGACGGCGAACAATATTCGCAGTTTGCCCGCTGAACTGCTGCGCAAAGGTCGGTTTGATGAAATATTTTTCGTTGGTTTGCCCACACAACCAGAACGACAACAGATTTTCACGGTACATTTGCAAAAATATCGCCCCCATAACCTACGGAGTTATGACATTGAACGCCTTGCCTATGAAACTCCAGATTTTTCTGGGGCAGAAATTGAGCAGACGATTATTGAAGCGATGCACCTTGGGTTTAGCCAAAATCGTGACTTTACTACAGAAGATATTTTGGAAGCTGCCAGCCAAATTGTGCCCCTAGCCCAAACCGCCCAGGCAGAAATCCAAGCTCTGCAAGAATGGGCGGCTTCTGGTAAAGCTCGTTTAGCATCTCGGTTGGGAGTTTTGGGCAGACGCAGTTAATGGCGTTGAATAATCGCCTTTAATAATGGCGTTTAATTAGAGCAGTTAATTAGATTTTATCAAAAAAATGGGTTTAAAACCCCGTGCTTCCAGCAAGGCTTTACTTAATCTATACTACAATATGCAGCATAAGATTTTATAAATCCATGCTAGTCCTCGAAGCAAAACTAAAAGGCAAAACAGAGCAGTACAACCTCATAGATGAGGGGATTCGTACTGCTTTGTTTGTGCGTAATAAGGCTTTGAGGCTATGGATAGATGTCAAGGATTTTGCTAAAAAACTAAACTCGCAAGCCAGACAAGCCAGTGCAGAGAGGGCATGGTCAGCGATCAATCGCTTTTTTGAGCACTGCAAAAAGAAAGTATCAGGCAAGAAAGGTTTTCCTAAATTTAAGAAGCGTGGTCATTCTGTGGAGTACAAAACTACAGGATGGAAACTTTCTGAAGACAGGAAATACCTAACCCTGACTGATGGTTTCAAGATTGGCAGACTCAAATTAGTTGGTAGCCGTGACCTTAACTTCTATCAGATTGAGCAGATTAAACGTATCAGACTAGTTCGCCGTGCTGATGGTTATTATGCTCAGTTCTGTGTCGATGTGGAGCGGCGCGAAAAAGTTGAGCCATCTAGAACCACGATCGGCTTAGATGTTGGTTTGAACCACTTCTATACCAATAGTAATGGTCAAATTGTTGAGAATCCTCGCTATCTTAGAAAGTCAGAGCGTCAACTGAAAAAGTTGCAGCGCAGAGTATCTAAGCGAAAGAAGGGAGCAGCTAATCGTAAAAAAGCAATTAAACGGTTAGCAAAGAAGCATTTGCAAGTGAGTAGGCAGCGTAAAGACTTTGCGGTAAAGGCTGCAAGGTGCGTAGTTCGGTCTAACGACCTGATTGCCTATGAGGATTTGCAAGTGCGGAATATGGTTAAAAATCACAAATTAGCTAAGTCGATCAGTGATGCTAGTTGGTCAATGTTTCAGCAGTGGGTTGAATACTTTGGCAAGGTGTTTTTTGGTAAGGTTACTGTTGCAGTGCCACCCCAATATACGAGCCAGAATTGTTCACATTGCGGTAAGCAAGTTGTCAAAACATTGAGTCAGCGTACCCATCACTGTTTGCATTGCGGTACTGTATTAGACCGTGACCACAATGCGGTTCTGAATATCTTAGCTAAGGGTTTAAATAGGGTAGGGCATACCCAAATTCACGCCTGTGGAGAGTTCGACCTGATGCCAAGTTGATGTAAGTCTGCTTGGTAAGTTGTCTCGTGGTCGCTGAGCGTTCGACTGAGCTCACGCCGAAGTCTTGTCGAAGCGCTGAATCAGGAATCCCCGTCACTTTACTCGCGGGGAGTGTCAATTAACACCGATTCAATCCGTAGCGTCCTGCAATCTTTGGCGTAATCGTTGCGGGTCCCCTTGATCAATCACGGCACCCCGCTCTAGGAGAAATGCCCCATCAGCATACTCTAGTTCGTTGAGGCGATGGGTCACCCATAAAGCGGTAATTCCTTTGGTTTTGACAATATCTCGAACCGCAGCCACTAAGTCTAATTGGCTGTCTCCATCGAGTAAAGCAGTGGGTTCGTCTAGGAGCAAAACTGACGCATGGCGGGCGATCGCTCCGGCAATGGCAAGGCGTTGTTTTTGTCCGCCACTGAGGGCATAGATGGGACGACGGATCAAATGCCCTAAGTTAACGGCGGCAAGGGCTTCTTCGACCCTAGATTGAGTTTGGGCATAGGAAAGATTTTCGTCCACTAGACCAAATGCCACATCTGCCCCCACCGTCGGCATCACCAATTGATGATCGGGATTTTGAAACACAAAGCCAACGGGGGCTTGGAGTTCACAGGTGCCAGAATTTTGGCTCAGTAAACCCGAAAGAATTTTTAGCAGAGTGGACTTACCGCTGCCGTTAGCGCCCAACAGCATCCAAAATTCTCCGGTGGGTACTTGCAGAGAGCAGCCCTTGAGGACCAATTCAGGACTCTGAGACCAGCCAAAGGTGAGATCCTGAATATTGACCGCGAATTTAAGGGTGGGCGGGTCAGATGGGACGGTTAGGGGTGCAATTGGCTCTAGAACTGCATCTTTGAGTCCGCCATTGGCTGGAATAAAGTCATCTATGGGTAAGGGCATCAAATTGGCGGCGTTCGCGTTGGGGCGTTCACGAGGGGGCATTGGCTTTCACGGGCGGGGGACTGGTGACAGAATCCTAAATTTACTTCTAGGGGCGAACAAAACCAGCGCCGAGATTAGCCGAAGAGCCGGTTTTTTCTGCCACTTGGAGTGCCGTAATTTCGCTAGCAAGGACAGCAACTTTTTTACCTTCTTGTTTTTCGCAAGTCAGTTCGATTAAGCGATTATGCCCCCCCAATACGCCATTGACTGCATCAAAGAGTTCCCGATAAAGCTGGTCCGCGCCATCTTTCTCTTTACGTTGAACGGACAGAGCGATGGGGTTACTGCGGAGGGTGATTTCGATGGTATACATGGGGCAAAACGTAGTGATTGATGTTAATGATTGATTTCAGTTTGATCTGAAAGGTTTGATCTGAGTTTGATCTGAGGCTGTCTCATTAGACATAGTAACAGTTTAGCTATTACCTAGGGTTAGGTTTAGGTATTGACTAAACCATGCTGTAGGGCATACCGCACCAATTCAGTACGGCTACTAGTACCAGTTTTGCTGAATAGACGACTGACATATTTTTCCACATTGCGAATCGTCGTCCCCAGCCGCTTGGCAATTTCTTTATTCATCAAGCCTTCCACCACTAGATCCAAAACGCTTTGTTCCCTAGGGGTAAATTCAATGTGGATTGGCGGCGGCGTGACATTAATCGCAGTCTTTTGTTTGAGGAGGGCTTTGATTTCTGCCAGTTGTCCCGCTAGATCCGTGACTTCCCCGGCGGATACATTGACGTTGGCTGTTACAGACTGCATCGTGCGGCGCGTCAGTAAATTTTCAACGATGGCAACCAGTTCATCGGGATCAAAGGGTTTGGCAAGATAAGCATCACATCCAGCTTGGTAGCCCTCAATGCGGTCCTTGGTCATGCCTTTGGCGGTGAGAAAAACCACTGGCAAATTAACAAACCGCACATCATCGCGCATTTGTTTGAGAAATTCATAGCCGCTGACCTGGGGCATCATAATATCGGAAATTATCAGATCCGGCGCGACCTGTTCGAGCATTTGCCATGCTTCTTTGGCGTGGCTGGCGACCCGCACCACAAACCCCGTATCTTCGAGATACGCCTGCACTGCGTCCCGTAAGCCAGGTTCGTCATCGACCAAAAGGATATGTCCTGCCATAGATACTCTTACTGTGCCCTGAAGGCTGATGAGGGGAAATTGCTCTGAAAATTACGGTTCTAAAAATTATGGCTCTAAAAGTAGAGTCAGCGGCTCAAATTGACACTCCCCGCGAGTAAAGCGACAGGGATTCCTG
>JBIKNH010000199.1:0-7938 GCA_044358815.1 Pseudanabaenaceae cyanobacterium
GGGCGAATCAGGGGCAACATGAGATGAACTACGGTGGAGCGGGTTTGACCTCATTATAAGATGATGTGCTCAGTACGAATCAGCCAAATATTAAGCAAAATATTAAGCAAGTCTCTAGGACGGCGTTGCTCAATCTAGAGATGAAGTTCAAAAGACCGGTCTCTCACGCAGCAGATAATTTCTGTTTCCTAGATTTAGATAATTTATTAAACATCTTCCATAAACAAAGGAAGTAGGAAAATAAAAACACCTCTTTTTTTATATTGCTTTTGATTTCCACTTCCTAGGAGAATTTGAATTCAGCTATGCCTTAAACCTGCTGCCACCAAGACGCTGCATAACTGAGGGCAGTATCACGACTGTTCACCTCTCCATTGACTTGTGCCAGACGTAAAGCATTTAGTAACTGCCCCAAACGCGGACTAGCACCAATTCCTAAGGCGGTCTGTAATTCCGCTCCAGTGATTAAAGTCGGTGGATAAGCAATGGCATCATTGGGATCAGCCCAGCGATCTAGCCAAGGGGCAACATCCGCCCAACCACTCCCCCCTGCTAATGCCACCGCTGCCAAACTAGGGAAAAATTCCTGCGCTGCGTGAAAGATTTCATACTGTGCCCCTGCTGTCACTGTGCCATTGCTTAACAGTGCCTGAAATTGCGGCAAATTCCGTAATACCATCACCACTAGTCGCTGTTCCTGTCGTCCTAATGCCAATGGCTCTAGGGTGGTGGCATATTTCGCTAAAGCAATCAGTTTCGTAATCACTAAAACTGAACGTTCATGGGTTAAATGCTTCCCAAATGATGCCACCGCCGCAGGATAGTTCTCTTGAATCTGCTGTAAATAACCATCAATAGCGGCTAATCGAGACAGTTCTATTTCACCAGGGCGTAACCATGCCTGTAACACTCCATCCCTAATTGCAGTGCCTAACCAATGCGCTCCCTTATCCGTGCTTAAAAGATAACTTAATTCCATACGCACCCTTTCTGCTGCTACGGAATTTAAATCCGCTCCCAAATGCTGTAAAGCTTGCTGAGTATGGGGTTCTAGGCTAAAACCTAATTGTGCTGCCTGACGATAACCCCGCAACAAACGCAGCGGATCATCCTTGAGATTACCTAAGGAAATCATTCGCACCAGCCGTGCATGGAGATCGGCAATGCCATCATAGGGATCAATGCATTTTGCCTGAAATGAAAGATGTTCTCCACCGTACAAGTCGCCATCTTGGGGTAAATCCTTACAAGCAATGGCGATGGCATTCATGGTGTAATCGCGACGGTGTAGATCTTCTTCGAGGGTTTGTCCCACCTGTGCCGCAAAATCCACTGTTGCCTGGGGAAATACCACCCGTGCAATTTCGCGCTGGGCATCTAAAACCACAAATCCTGCCCCATATTCCTGGGCAATGGCTCGCGCTGTCCCTACGGCATCATGGGGTAAAACCAAATCTATATCCACATGGGGGCGCACCCTTTGGAGCAAACGATCTCGCACCCAACCACCCACCACATAAGCAGGCTGAGGCAACTCCCGCAAATTGAAAGGTAGGGGAAACATAGAGGTTATTTACTATCTGGTTAAGGGTTTAGTCAGAAATAAGAGTAACATTCTCCGTGAATTGAGTAAGCAAGATTTCAGATTAAAGCTGTGAATTTTGTGGTGGATGTAGCTATCGACAGGATGAGCGGTTGTATTGATTAGATATTGAGCCTTGGGTACTTTTAGCCGCGCTACGGTATAGCCTGTCTCTTCGGAGTGAAAGGTGAGGCGTTCGATAATGCCTTGAAGGTAGTCGGTGTTGTCAGGCACAAGCCATAAGGATGGATAAATTATGACCAGTCATCTATTGAAAACCCTATAATTTGTCCAAAATCTGATTTAAAGCAAGATAAGCGAGTTTCTATCTATCCCTTTCCCAACCAAGTCCAAATTCCAAAATAACTTTAGGGTTTGACCATTGTCGCGACTATCTCTGAATTTTCCAGTAAAATATATGCAATTTAGATTTTTGAGGCAGTAATTATGACTGCTAAGCGTGAAGGCAAACTGACCGATCACAACAATACCAAAGGAAAAAAATAAATGACTCAAGCAATCAGCCGTAAATCCCTATATGAGTCTGATTTCTTGCTATGGACTCAAGACACTGTAGCTAAGCTCAAGGCTAGGGACTTTGACCATATGGATCTTGAAAACTTAATAGAGGAGATCGAGAGTTTGGGTAAGTCAGACAAAAAGGAGATTAGGAGCCGCCTCACAACTTTACTAGAACATCTACTGAAACGTATCTATGTTGGTATGCCTCAAGAATTTAACGGCTGGGAACGCACCATCAGAAACCAACGTACAGGTATCGAATTAGCACTAATAGACTCACCAAGCTTAAAAACGATGTGGGATGAGGCTTTTGATATTGCTTTTCGCTTTGCCTTGCGTGAAGTAAAAAATGAATACGTCAAATTGGGCTACCAATTCCCTGATACATGGCAATTCGGGCGCGATATTGACGCAATCTTAAATGTTGATTTTTGGGAGTAGGGATCGCCTTGAGTTTAATTTCAAGACTGATAAACCGATCCCCCCTTTGCCACCAAATCTAAATCATAAAATAATCCACTTGGCTATAATCAATAAATTTTTCTTACGGTTACAGTTTCTGGAGCAATATTGAAGGTTTTAGAAAGAGTATTACCAAATTAATCGTTATGGTTAAATACTTGAAATGATTGCATTTTTAATAGAATCAATATACTCATCAATTTGCTGAATTGCTTGAGTATTAGTATTAGTTCCAATATCACTTACTCCATCACCAACAATTTCACCAATTTTCGCTGCACCGACTCCTGAAGCAAGAGTAATCGCACCAGCGATCGCTGTAGGAGGAAATAACATCAGTGCTACACCTGTAACCATTGCAGCCAGACCCGCGCCCCCAGTAGCAAGTTTAGTGATCTCTCCACCTGTTTGCACGTTATTCATGGAAGATTGTAATTCTAATTTCTGAAATTCAAGTTCTTGTATAGCAAGTTTTGCTTCTTGTACTGTCATGTCAATGCCTTTCCACCTAATTGGTGTAGCTCGGGGGCGTTGACCAATTTCAACACGGTTTGCTTCAATTAGATTTTTAACAAAACTGACTAGTTCTTCTCTGTTCATTGAAATAACTTTTTCCCAATTAATGTTCGATTTTCAACATTGGAACCACCTTCACAAACTAACATTATTTGCATATAATCATCAAATCAAAAATATCATGAGAGCAAATCATCAAGCCAAGATGCTATCCAAGCTCCACCAAAAAGAACCACTAGAAACCCCATAAAAGATAAAGCACTTGTCAGCATGGAACTTCCATAGACAACAAGATAATAAATTACTGAAGCAAGCCATATGATGTGTATAGATGTCTTAATAAAGGCTTTTGGATCTTCTATTATTGCGGGTATTGAAAAATAGATAATAACTACAAGTACAACAATTAGTATAACAATTGAACCGACAGTTAACATAGACCATAGAGCAGACAATAAAGCTAAAAAAATCTCTAACATACGATTGGAGTAAATCTTTAGACTTCAAAATTGCCCTTGAACTTTTCTAAAGCCTCATCTTCGGATATTGGATAAGCTAGAAGATTTGTCCAAACTCGCTCATCATTGATAAATCCTTCAACTTTTAGAACCTTCCCTTCATCATTAACTGAAAGTTCTAACTTTCTTAAATTAGGTAAAGTTATAGTTTTTACAGCTTTAATTGACATATTAGAAATTTTAACGCTATCCAATACACACATTCTAGGCTAACTTCAGTTAACTCATAACTAACTTCGGCAAGTAATTATGTTAGGATTTAGTTAGGGATTTACTCAGGGAATACTTATGACATTTACAGATGAACAATTTCCGCAGGTTTTTGCAGAGTGGGACTTAGAGACTCTGTATACCGATCTAGCATCGGCTAAAGGGAGGCGATTAACCCCTGTTGAAAAATTGCACCTGAGAGGACTGTTGGCGGGGCATAGTCCCTCGGAAATTGCGGAAAAGCTGAGTAAAAACGCTAAAGGAGTGGAAGTTGATCTTTGCAGCACTCTCTATCAATATGTCAAATGCTTAGTTGGAAAGTCTAACGGTAAAGTTGATAATTGGAGAAGTATCACTGAATGGCTTGAAGGCGCTGGTTACAGAAAACGAATACCTGTTGAACTACAGTCAGATGATCACTTTTCTGTAAAAATTTTAGTTAAAAGAGCGAATGTAGTCCTTGAGAAAAATCAAATTGCGATCGATATTAACTTAAAAATTATTGCTCCGACATCATCAGAAAGTAATGTTTCCAACGATGTAGAAACTACAGAGACTAATCCAACTTTGTCTGTTGATTAAGAAACAACTCTAAAATAGTAATTACAAGAAGCAGAGAATACCAAAATGATTGAACTAACTTTTGAGTAAAGGCAAGGTGTCATCAAGCCATGAAACGTACACAAGTAAAAGTAAGTTTATCTCTTCCTTTCAAAGCTCTCATAGAAATGATGAGTTCCCTAGAACTGCGCGAGAAAATCAAACTGCGAGAACTATTAGATCGAGATATTGCCGTAACTCAACAAAAAGCCCAAAAACTATCCCAAAAAGAGATCTCAGAGGAAATCGAACCTGCGATAGAAAGTTTTCGGCGTGGTTGGGATGACGTGATGAATGGCAGAACTAAGCCAATTTCAGAACTATGGGATGGGATTGATGTCGATTGATCCATTAGTTGAACTTAAATTCTCAGAAGAGTTTAAAAATAAACTTCGTGATTTATCGAAAAAATATCGTAATATTCGTGCAGACTTACAGCCAGTTCTTGACGACCTCCAAGCAGGAAACTTTCAAGGCGATCAAATAGCTAATGTTGGCTATACAGTATTCAAATTGCGGATTAAGAATCGAGATAACAAAAAAGGTAAAAGTGCAGGTTACAGAGTCATTTACTACGTCAAAACAGCCACATCGGTTTTTCTAGTTACGATTTACTCAAAATCAGAGCAGTCAAATATCCCAGCCGCAGAGATTCGCAGTATTCTCGCTAAATATGAATAAAGCTTAAAACAGCGCCTATACCAACCTCGTCTCAACAACCGATCACTGAAAACTCAATCTCAACCTTCCGATCGAGGTTTGATGGAGAGCACCAGCAACTTCCTGTAACATCGACGGCAATTCCATCGCAATTGCAGGTTTAACTGTATTACAAGATACTCACACTAATCCGGCTTATAAGTAGGTGCTTCATCACCACTAACATCTGAATCAGTCCGAATCTCACTAACAGCTACTACCGGATCTACTGTGGGCGCTACCTCAGCTACAATAACTTCATCAGTGACAGCCGTATCTTTAGCTTCTACATCACTAGCCGTTGTAGTACCCAAATCAAGCTTCAATTGCTCATCACCAATATTGCCATCACCTAAATCAAGCTGTAACTGATCGCCATTGGTCGCAGGATCACTAATTGCTGCGTCACTCACTACCTCAGTAACTGCCACCTCTGGAGCACTAGCTGGTTCATTCAAAATAGGTGAATCCTCCAACCCAGCCGCAAACTCTGCCACTAAAGCCGTAGAGTCAACCGTTCCACCTGTGGGTTTTGGTTCTGGCACTGCGGTAATCACCACCGGAGTCAAGGGCGGCTTATCTCGATCATTCTGTGCCACAAACTCCGAGGATAACAATTCACCCGTATTCATCACGGGGGCGGTTTCTGGTTCCTCCTCACGCAAAGCACGGATCGGCAAATTGGCAATCACTGCGGTACAGCGCCGATCCGACTCTAACCGAATGTCTAGGGCTTTTTCATCAATTTCCACATACTTCGATACCACGCTCATAATTTCTTGGCGCAGATCATCAAACATTTTGGGCGTTAATGCTGCCCGATCATGGGCGAGGATCAACTTGAGCCGCTGTGCCACCTGCGTACCGCTGGGGGGAGCATTACGGTGAAACAGCCGATCAAGCAAAGTAGAAATCATCATAAATCAACCTCAGGCATTACCAGTAAGCCAACCTTGGAGCTTAGAGATCAAAGACTTGCGCGGCGCTTCTAAACTGAGGAATTCAATGGGGATGCCTTCTAGACGTTTGGCAATATTATCGTAGGCTTGTCCAGCTAAACAGGGCTTCTCCGCTAAAACCATCGGTTCACCTTTATTAGTCGAGACAATCACCTGCTCATCATCAGGGATAATTCCGATTAATTCCACAGAAAGAGTTTCTTGGACATCCTCAACGCTCATCATGTCCTTATTTTTTACCATAGCTGGACGAATTCGGTTCAGAATTAATTTCACATCCTTAATTCGATTCGCCTCTAATAGCCCGATCACCCGATCCGCATCCCGCACCGCTGAGATTTCGGGGGTAGTCACCACGATCGCCTCCTTCGCTCCGGCAATGGCATTCTGGAAGCCAGTTTCAATCCCTGCCGGACAGTCAATCAGCACATACTCAAAATAACGGCTCAGCACTTCCACCAAAGCCTTCATGTGGGCAGCGGTCACAGCGGTTTTATTGCGGGTTTGGGGCGCAGCCAATAAAGATAAATTCGGCTGGCGTTTATCCTTAACCAAAGCCTGATCTAGCTTACATTCTCTAGCGATCACCTCAACGGCAGTATAAACCACACGGTTCTCTAGACCCAGCAGCAAATCGAGGTTACGCAAACCAAAATCTGCATCCACTAAAACTACTTTGCGTCCTAATTTGGCGAGAGCCATGCCTAGGTTAGCCGAGGAGGTCGTTTTACCCACGCCGCCCTTGCCAGAGGTAATGACGATAATCCGACTCATGATGAAGATTCCGCTCTGAAGGAAGAATAGTCGATTGCTTGAACGATTTGAATAGTAGGTGTGCCTTGGGTGTTGACAAAGGCTACCTCAGGACAAAAATAAGTGTTGGGGGTGTCAACTCGCGCCACAAATTCCGCAATGCGGATCTGGGTTGCTTCTAAATGCAGTGCCATCACCAATGCTAGGGAATTGCCTTTTGCCCCAGCATGAGCCATGCCGCGCAACTTGCCCCAAACAATAATGTCACCATCGGCAATTAATTCCGCTCCGGCATGGACATCACCGAAGACCATAATACTGCCAGAATGCCGAATTTCTGAACCAGACCGCAAAGTTGCCTTAACATACAACGGATCTGCCATGGGGTTAGGGGCGTTGACAGTGTAACCCATCAAGCTATGCATGAATGTGCCCTGTTCCACCGATAGCCCCATACTAGCGCCATTGATTGCCGTTTGCCGTCGGGTCGTCGTCAGGTGATGCAAAATTAAATCATGTTTTTGCAAAATATCACTAATTTCTTGCAACTGCCGCATATCCAACAGGCGATCGCCCGCTTGTAAATGGACTTGGGTGCGGGGCTGGTGCTGACGGCTATCAATAGTGATGTGATGATCTAACTGGGTCAGCAGTTCGTCCCATGTTTGCATTGGGTGATCGGTACTGTCTGGTTCTGGGGCAACTTTTTCGAGGATTTTCTCCGTCGGCAAAAGTAAATGTAACTCCCTATCCACCGTTTGCAGCAGTACTTGGGGCACATCCGGATCAGGCAATGGCTCGGTACTGGTCACAATTCCTGAACGTTCTACTGGTTGGGGTTGGGTTGCCTCCGTAGCAGATTCAGCAGCAGCCACTACCGCATTAGGGTCCACATCCGCCACCGTCAGAGGTGCGGGTAACTCTGTCTGTGGTTCATCCCCAATAGTTTCTTCTGGATCGGGAGTTACTTCGGGCATTTCCGCTGCCGCTAAATCACTATCAGTGGCACTGTCAGTAGCGCGATCAGCGGTGTTAGTGGTCGATATCATAGCCAATAAACGACGGTGATTAGATTCCATAGGGCACTTATGGAATCTAATCACCGTCGTTTATTGGC
>JBIKNH010000200.1:0-7926 GCA_044358815.1 Pseudanabaenaceae cyanobacterium
GCCAATGCCGATGCCAATATAGATGCTAAAAAATTATGTTAGTGTTCGCAATGACTGCGATTAAGGTTTCTGCGGTTTTAGGCAATGTTCGCATGATTTTGACTCCGTTTAACTATTAGATGATGAGAAAACTAATTTTTTCATTATTTATTCTTAACCCGTGTTGGCTTTTCCACTTTGAGTAATGTCGCACTTGGGGCTTTATAGAGGCTAAATAAATATTCGATGTGATTTAGTTCGATAACAAAGGGTTGGGGGCGATAGCAAAGGTCTAGGGCTTTGTCTAGGGTTTGATGGGCTTTTACTAGGTCAGGCGGTATGGTGAGGGAATCGTAAAGATTGGTGAGGCTGCTATCAGGATGTTTTGCCCTTGTGTCTAAAACTGCTTGTGCGGTAGTTTCCACTTTTTGCTTTTGTTTATCGCTGACGTTTTCAGGGAATGGATAGTTGTTGTCAACGATTCTATTGGAATAACGAAAATGACTTTCTAATCTTCCAGATACATACCGAACCCCAGAAGTGTTGAATGAGTAAATAAAAATTAACAAAAGACTAAAAGAGAAGCTCAGGGAATTAGGGAGCAGTATCTGTGCCAGAAGATTTGTAACAATCGAAACTTATCCAACAATTTGTTACCATAGAACGCTGCAATTTCCATTAGCTAAAGAATCAAGTAAGCATTGTCAAACTAAGTACCGTTGAATCAATCATAAATCGACCTAAATCATCGTCTTTTCTGCACTGTTTTAGACGGTTAAACAAAGTTATTTGTATATGACAAAATGTCTGCTCTGTTCGATGTTTATAAGCTTTTGAAAATGTTGAAATGTCAACCTTAATACCAGTGTGATTTAATTGATAAAATAAATCTCTTATGCTAGTCAAACTCCTATCTAAAAGAAAGTTAAGCCAGATTTTAAAGAATAGACGAATATTCAACACTGGGTAGTCATTTGCTGGTAGTTCCTTTAAAACTGACTTGACGATGTTAGAAAATAAAGGTATCATAAAGTCAATTATTTTTTGTTTGATGGAGGCAAAACATCACATCTTGCCTCCTTTTTTACTCCCAGTTTCTATCTGTCAATACTTCTGGTCAAATACTTGGTATACTGTTGCTGATAACACCGCGCTACGTGACCACCCAGAATATTATCAATTGATTTATAGTTGCGATGTTTAGTTACCCCATTTAAGATTCCATGACTGCTGTATCTAATAGTTTGTCTAATTTTAGTTTGTCTAATTTGCGCTTGTCTGACCGAGCGATTTTAACGAAAGAGTCCCAAATTCGAGAGGCTTCCCGTTATTGCGTTAAATTTGGCGCGATTAATCTCGCTCAAGGTTTACCTGATTTTCCCGCCCCACCGGAACTAAAAGCGGCGGCTCAGGCAGCTATTGCCGCCGATCATAACCAATATGCAGACACTTGGGGTATTGAACCATTACGGGTCGCATTGGCAGCAAAAATGCAGCGAGATAATGATATTACCGTTGATCCAGACACTCAGATTACGGTATGTTGTGGTGCAACAGAGGGCTTGAATATTGCGCTCATGGCGTTGATTAATCCTGGTGATCGGGTTCTAATTTTCGAGCCATTTTATGAGAATTACATTCCTAATTTGGCGACAGTGGGCGGGATTCCCGAATTTATTACCCTAACTCCGCCTCAATGGGAAGTTACAGCAGAAATGCTAGAGCCATTATTTGCTAAGGGCTTAAAAGCGGTAATTATCAACACGCCAGCAAACCCAACGGGTAAAGTCTGGACTCGAACAGAATTGGAATTGATTGCTGATTTCTGCCAAAGGTATGATGTCTATGCCATTACCGATGAGATTTACGAATACATTCTCTATGAAGGAGAACATATTAGTTTAATGTCCATTGAGGGCATGGCAGACCGCACCATTGTGGTGAATGGATTCTCAAAAACCTTTTGTGTGACGGGGTGGCGCTTGGGGTATACGGTAGCGAGTGCGGCTCTGACAGCGGCAATGCGTCGGATTCATGATTTTATTACTATTTGCGCTCCGGCTCCCTTGCAGTATGCTGCTCTAACTGCAATGGAATTTGGTAGGGAATATTTTCAGCAGTTAGCCGCAGACTATCAACGGAAGCGTGATATTTTAGTGCCAGTTTTAGCGGAGATTGGTCTATCGCCAGTGATGCCTAAGGGAGCTTACTATGTGTGGACTGATGGCTCTTGTTTGGCAGACACCGCTGATGCCGCAGCGTTCCGTTTAGCAAAAGAGGCTTTAGTTGCCGCTGTCCCAGGGAACTGTTTTAGTGATCCTAATCGAGCGCAAATTAATGGTTTAAGGTTCTGTTTTGCGAAAAAGGATGAGACTTTATTGCAAGCAGTGGCAAATTTACGGAACTTGAATCTCTAAGGGGAAACCGTTATAGATATAGTTGTTCCGGTTAGGGATGGTACAAGAAAGGAGACAGATCAACGGACAAGATGTCAATCCCACGTTTATTCATATCTCGTAGGTTAGACCTCTTGTCTGACAATGACCCTAAATAATAATAATGTTCCATTCTTATCTTTCAGGCAAAGTGCATCTAGATTCTCTAATGAATATCCCCGCTGTTTCCGGCGGGGAATTGACCCGCAGCGATTAAAACCTTGGCATAATAGGTCTACAGTGTGATTTGACGCTTGAACTTACTTGATCTTTTCCATAATCGAGAAAATCGGCAAATACATCCCAACAATAATCGAACCCACCATACCGCCCAAAACCACGATCATCAAAGGTTCCATTAAACTGGTTAATGCTTTAACCGACTCCTCCACTTCATTCTCATAGAAATCTGCTACCTTCATCAGCATCTTATCGATTTCCCCTGTTTCTTCGCCAATGCTAATCATCTGAATTGCCATTGTCGGGAATACGTTGGTGCGTTCCAAAGCAGGAGAAATCTGACCACCTTCTTTTACCGCTGTACGGGCTGATTCGATAGCATTCGCAATCACTACATTACCTGAAGTATCACTGGTAATTTCTAACGAACTTAAGATGGGCACGCCTGCACGAGATAGAGAACCAAAAGTCCGAGAGAACCGTGCTACGGCGGTTTTTACCACCAATTCACCAAACAAAGGCAATTTCAGAAATAAACCATCAAAATATAGTTTGCCGGGTGGTGTTGCGTAAATGCGATTATAAGCAGCGGAAATCGATATAAAAATGATGGGAATAATAAACACCTTCTCACTCTTAAGGAAGTTGCTGATATTCACCAAGATTTGTGTAAACGCAGGTAATTCACCACCCAAGGATTTGAATACTCCATCGAATACTGGAATGATGAAAATACACATCGCTAAGAAGATCAAAACTGCAATAGAACTAACCACAATAGGATAGGTCATGGCTGATTTGATTTGGTTGGTCAAACGAGCAGAATCTTCCAACAACTGGGCTAACCGATTCAATACATCGTCTAACACACCACCTGCCTCCCCAGCGGCAATCATAGCGCAATACAATTTATCAAAAACTTTAGGATGCTTCTTCAGTGCATCAGAGAAGTTCATCCCCTGTTGCACATCATCGAGAACTTCCTTTAAAGCAAGTTTGAGTCGTTTATTTTCGCACTGATCCGTCATAACCCCTAAGCCGCGCACCATGGACACCCCAGCATTAACCAGAGTTGCCAACTGTCGCGAGAAAATAGCAAGGTCTTTAACTTCCACTTTTTGCATGGACACTTGCCATTTATCGAAGTCAAAGCCGCCTTGGACTTCCTTCACCTCTTCGACAGCAAAGCCCCTCTGTCGCCACACATCCCGCGCTTCTTTAACAGATTCGGCGGTCATGGTTTGTTTGACAGACTTCCCCTTAGGGTCTCTCAATACTGCTTGAAACTTAGGCATGGTGCGCTCTCCTTGATGGTCTTAACCGCTAATAGAACGGGATTTAATCATGTCTTGGGACTTGAGATCCACATTGGATTTCTTCTTGACCACCGAGGCAGGGTTCGGTCCCACTAAGCGGAGTAATTCCTCAGGACGAGAGGTTTTAGACATGGCGGCTTCAAATGTAATATCTCCGGCGAGATAAAAGTTTGCTAAAACACTCTCTAGGGTTTGCATGGACTCTTTACCGCCAGTTTGAATGAAACCATACATCTGAGCGGTTTTACCTTCCCGAATCAGGTTAGAAATAGCTGGGGTAACCACCATAATTTCCTGTGCCATAACCCGCCCAAACTGTCCCGGCTGGGGATTATGGCGCGGCACGAGGGTTTGACTCAATACCGCCACCAGGGAGTTAGACAACTGCACCCGAATCTGCCCCTGCTGTTCAGGAGGGAACACATCCACAATCCGGTCTACAGTTTGGGAAGCAGAACTAGTGTGCAATGTACCGAATACTAAGTGACCTGTTTCGGAAGCACTCACCGCAAGCTGAATTGTTTCCAAATCGCGCATTTCACCCACCAAAATCACATCAGGGTCTTCCCGTAGGGCGGCTTTTAGTGCATTAGCGAAACTCTTCGTATCTTCCCCCACCTGTCGCTGGTGAATAATACTTTTTACCGATTCGTAAACAAATTCTACAGGATCTTCCACTGTCAAAATATGTTCAGCGCGGGTCTTGTTAATGGTTTGAATCATTGCCGCAAGGGTTGTAGACTTACCGGAACCTGTGGGACCCGTCACCAGGATCAGACCACGGGGTTTTTCCGACAACTCCCGCACAATGTGGGGCAAGTTCAAATCATCCATATCAGGAATTTTGGAAGCCAAGGCACGTAAACAGGCGGCATAAGTGCCTCGATCCTTGTACACATTGACCCGGAACCGTGCCAAGCCTTTGACCCCATAGGAACAGTCCAATTCCCAGTTTTGTTCGAGGGTTTTCCGTTGGCTGTTGTTTAACATGGCGAAAATCAGCCGCTGACATTCCTCTGGGGTGAGGGGATCGCGATCAGTGGCGGTTAAATGACCACTAATGCGAATGTAGGGCGGCAACCCGGCGGAGATGTGTAAATCAGAGCCTTTGCGCTCGATCACCTCTTCCATCAGGTCTTCGATGATATAGTCCATAACCATAAGCTACAACCTCTCTTACACAGAATTAGTTTGATACGGAATTCGATACAGAATTAGTTTGACACCGACTAGAAACAGGTTGCTGTGGCGTATTTTGCCATATTAGGATCAGATTTCGCACTCGATTAGAACATGATTAGAACGTGATTAGAGCTAGGTTTGTGATTCCATTCACTCAGATAATCTAGTTAGATTCTAGAAGACAGCAATTACCAATCTAGATCGAGAACTTATGGTAATTTAAACTGGACATACTGCCTTCCGGCGACGAATCTTCAGCCAGGCACCAAGCTAAATTTAGAATTCCCGTGGGGTGGTGCAGTACTGACATTCCGTACTTTCGGGATGCAAAATTGCGTCACAGTTGCTGCACTCCAAACCGCGCCCACGTCTGGCTCGTTCCTCAGCTTCACGACCTTTATCGGTGTATACCACCCGCAACACTTCGTCGAGGGTAGTCATGCCGTTACGCACCAGATCAAAAGCATAAGCCATCAGGGTCTTCATGCCCTCTTGTACAGCGATTTCCTTAATAACTTCGGTGGTAGCGCCCTTGTTGATGGCACTCTGTAACCGCTCGGTCATTTTCATGATTTCATAGACCCCAGCCCGCCCTTTATAGCCGGAACCGTTGCACTTGGGACAGACCCGCTGGGATGCGCCAGGGGCATCACGGTTAATGATATTGGCGCGGTAAAAGGTTTTCTGTAAGTCACTCTTGGGCAAGCCAAACCGATCCAGTTCCTCTTGGGTGGGGGAATAGGGAATCCGACAGTTATCACAGACCCGCCGTAAGAGCCGCTGTGCCAACACCCCGATAATTGCCGTACTTGCCATGAAAGGCTCTACGCCCATTTCTTCGAGGCGAGCGATGGAACTAGGGGCATCATTGGTATGGAGGGTCGTCAATACCAAGTGACCCGTTAACGCTGCTTCAATAGCTGTTTTTGCCGTTTCTGCATCTCGGGTTTCCCCTACAAGAATTACGTCAGGATCTTGACGCAAGAACGCCCGCAAAATCGTGGCGAAGTTCATACCTTTTTCGCGGATGACTTGGCACTGGGTCAAACCAGGTAAGTTATATTCCACGGGATCTTCAGCGGTGGAAATGTTGATCCCAGGATCGTTACATTCTGCCAGGGTCGAATACAGCGTAGTTGTTTTACCGGAACCCGTCGGACCTGTCACCAAGATCAAACCATAGGGACGCTGGGCGAAGCTTTGCATCAGGGCTAGACTTTCGGGATCACTGATCAGCTTGTCTAAACCCAACTGCGTATTGGAGTTGTCCAAAATCCGCAAACAAACTTTTTCGCCGTTTTGGGTGGGGCAAGTATTCACCCGAAAGTCAACCCGCCGTCCTTGGAAGTTACGCTTCAGTTTGCCGTCTTGGGGAACGCGCTTTTCGGCGATGTTCAGGTTAGAAATAATCTTGAATCGGGAAATTACCGCATTAATAATACTTTTGGGTAAGCGCTTCTGATCACTGAGGAAAAACTGCTCCTTGAGTACCCCATCTTTACGGAACCGAATCCGCAGATCTTTTTCCTGTGGCTCAATGTGAATGTCAGAGCAGCCTTCTTTGAGAGCTTTGACCAAAACCTTATCCACCAAGCTGATGATCGGTGCGGAATTTTCACCACCCACCACCAAATCATCGGAGGCATCATGGGTTTCGGTCAGGCTATCCGTACCGAAGGCATCATCTTTAACCTGTAAATCTTCATCGCTGATGCCACCTTCAGCTTTAGCACTTTTACCCACCTGCAACTGGATAATTTCATCAAATACCCGATAGTAATCTTCCCGCGAAATGACGCGACGGGTAAAAGGTGTTCCTTTCAGTACCCGTACCAACTCATTTTGTACCTTATAGCTATCCGGAGAAACAATGGCTACCACCACACCAGCATCAGTTTTGGAAATAGGCAAAAATTCGCAATCACGACAGGAAGCTACGGGAATAATATTACTTTCCAGTAAAGCGCTCAGGGTGGGGATGTCAAACTTTTCCACATCCACATCAGGATCTAAAGGTTCAATGCCATATAAAACCCGCAGTTCAAAGAGGTGCTGTCGTTTGTAGGCTCGGGTAATCTCCGCTGATAGGCTTTGCCCAATAATTTGCTCTAGGGCAGGCAGGAAACCGATATTTTGCTCTTGACTAGTTTGTAGTGCCTGATCAAATTGTTCAGCGGTGGCATGACCTGCTTGAATCAATTTACTTTCAAAGGGGTTTCTACCGCCCCGTTTGGCTAGGGCTTTAGTGGAGCGTAATCTAGTGGCGCTGGATGGGTTTTGATCTGCTGTATTCATAGCCAGTTGCGTCTTTCCCGTAGATGAATTTGGCTGGTGAGGCTTTAGTATGCAATCATAGCGGTTCGGTCAGCCATCTGGGGCAAAGATACCATATCCTTTGATTTTGTCGTTACATTTAGTAATACATTTACCAATGTTCTAGCAATGTTCTTTTTGTTAAGAAAAATATAAGAAGTCCATAGGTTAGAGTTATAAGCATTATTGCTTATGGCGTAATGTTACTTTGATGTTTGTTGGTTCTTTATTCACAGTTCGTTCACAGTTCGTTGACAAGGTATTTACAGATTCAACAGATGTTTTTTAATTGAATGTTTCTCGGTTAGATACAGCACAGTGCGCAACTAAGTGGGACAATAATAGAGAGAAGGAATAAAATAAAAATATGACAGCATACTCCCTAGACCTGAGGGAGAAAATGGTGCAAGCCTACACAGCAGGAAATACCTCACTCCGCAAGATAGCTGCACAATTTCGAGTTAGTAAGAATACAGTACAAGACATAGTAAGAAAATATCAGACCGATGGAAGCCTAGAAC
>JBIKNH010000201.1:0-7916 GCA_044358815.1 Pseudanabaenaceae cyanobacterium
GCCACCAGCCTTAGTTACTGAACCCAAAGCATTCAGTGTTACGGTTTGACCAAGGTATGAGTAATCGATAGTGTCAGAACCAGCCCCACCGATGATGGTGTCAAATCCACCTGAACCCACAATCAAGTCATTACCACCGCCACCATTGAGAACATTGCTAGCACTATTACCAACGATAGTGTCATTGTTAAGAGTACCAATTACGTTCTCAAAGTTAGTAACAGTGAAACTCAGGCTAGAACCGTTAGTGGGAGCATTAAAGACGAAAAGGTTGTTATTCGCCAGACTGACGGAAATACTCGCACTGCCTGTAGCTCCACTAGCATCAATCGTGTCTCCGGCAAGTACTGAAGCGTTGACAGTTTCTATACCATTCAAGTGGTCAGTACCCAAGCCACCAGCCTTAGTTACTGAACCCAAAGCACTCAGCGTCACGGTTTGACCAAGATATGAGTAATCAACGGTATCAGAACCAGCCCCACCGATGATGGTGTCAAATCCACCTGAACCCACAATCAAGTCATTACCACCGCCACCATTGAGAACATTGCTAGCACTATTACCAACGATAGTGTCACTGTTAAGAGTACCAATTACGTTCTCAAAGTTGTTGACAGTGAAACTCAGGGTAGAACCGTTAGTGGGAGCATTAGAGACGAAAAGGCTATTATTCGCCAGATTGACGGAAATACTCGCACTGCCTGTAGCTCCACTAGCATCAATCGTGTCCCCAGCAAGCACTGAACCATTGACAGTTTCTATACCATTCAAGTGGTCAGTACCCAAGCCACCAGCCTTAGTTACTGAACCCAAAGCATTCAACGTCACGGTTTGACCAAGGTATAAGTAATCGATAGTATCAGAACCAGCCCCACCGATGATGGTGTCAAATCCACCTGAACCCACAATCAAGTCATTACCACTGCCACCATTGAGAACATTGCTAGCACTATTACCAACGATAGTGTCATTGTTAAGAGTACCAATTACGTTCTCAAAGTTGTTGACAGTGAAACTCAGGGTAGAACCGTTAGTGGGAGCATTAGAGACGAAAAGGCTATTATTCGCCAGACTGACGGAAATACTCGCACTACCTGTAGCTCCACTAGCATCAATCGTGTCTCCAAGCAGCACTGAACCGTTGATAATTTCTACCCCATTCAAGTGGTCTGTGCCCAAGCCACCAGCCTTAGTTACTGAACCCAAAGCATTCAGTGTTACGGTTTGACCAAGGTATGAGTAATCGATAGTGTCAGAACCAGCCCCACCGATGATGGTGTCAAATCCACCTGAACCCACAATCAAGTCATTACCACCGCCACCATTGAGAACATTGCTAGCACTATTACCAACGATAGTGTCATTGTTAAGAGTACCAATTACGTTCTCAAAGTTAGTAACAGTGAAACTCAGGCTAGAACCGTTAGTGGGAGCATTAAAGACGAAAAGGTTGTTATTTGCCAGACTGACGGAAATACTCGCACTGCCTGTAGCTCCACTAGCATCAATCGTGTCTCCGGCAAGTACTGAACCATTCACAGTTTCTATACCATTCAAGTGGTCTGTGCCCAACCCACCAGCCTTAGTTACTGAACCAAACGCACTTAGCGTCACGGTTTGACCAAGACGAGAGTAATCAACGGTATCAGAACCAGCCCCACCGATGATGGTGTCAGATCCACCTGAACCAATAATTAAATCATTAACACTACTTGCCCAAATTGTGTCATTACCGTTAGTGCCAGCGTATGTAGGCATTTTCTCTGATTACCTCTGTGATATTTGAGAGTGATTTATCTGCGCAGACTAATATCTATTCCCCCCACGGAAGTAATATGCCTTGCAAATGCGAACTGTGAGTTTGACCATACATCAGATGTACAGCAATCACAGTATGAGCAGTGAAGGTAACCACTCAAATGACTTATGTGGATTACTGCCACTTTAATCAGACGAGACGGATAAACAAGATATATAAAATACTTGATTAACATCTCCTAATTTAAGGACCCTAACCTCAAAACAATAGTTCCAACATTGACTTAAATTATTTCTATGATGACTTAAATTATTCCTAGGATATTCCTATCAAATCTATAAGCAAGTGTCTATCATTCTATGAATTGAATTCTCCATAATGCATTGCTATGTTTATGAACATATGTCCTAAGTGGTATTTAAAACTACTTTGATGCTTTAACAGTTAAAAAATGACTGCATATATTCTCATTAATTATTCGATAGCTATTCGATTTGTCAGGTGCTGACACTAATGCCAAGGTGATCCCCTCAATTGCTACAATCTAATAACCAATTACTAACCAATGACTGCTCACTGCCAAAGACCCAAAATTCATTCCAGTGGTGATCAAATTGTTGGTGCGAATTGTTTATGTTGAGTTTATGTTGATTTCACCCTTGGTTACACTGCCCTATGACCGTTAAACCCGAATGGCTCCGTGTCAAAGCCCCGCAATGGGAACGTGTGGGCAATGTTAAAGAAATTTTGCGGGATCTGAGTCTAAATACTGTTTGTGAAGAGGCTTCCTGTCCCAATATCGGCGAGTGTTTCAATCAGGGAACCGCCACGTTTTTGATTATGGGTCCGGCTTGTACCCGCGCTTGCCCTTACTGCGATATTGATTTCGAGAAGAAACCCCAAGCCCTTGATCCGACGGAGCCGAGCCGCCTCGGAGAAGCAGTGCGCCGCATGAATTTACGCCACGTGGTGGTTACTTCTGTGAATCGCGATGACTTGCCCGATGGTGGTGCATCTCAGTTTGTGGCTTGTATTAATGAAATTCGCCGCTTAATGCCCCAAACTACCATTGAGCTTTTGATTCCCGATCTTTGTGCTAACTGGGATGCCCTAGAAACTATTCTGGCAGCTAAGCCCCATGTGCTAAATCACAACACTGAGACGGTGGCGCGGTTGTATCGGCGGGTGCGTCCCCAAGGGGATTATCAACGCAGCTTAGAGTTATTGCGGCGCTGTCGGGAAATTTCCCCCCATGTTTATACCAAGTCGGGCATCATGGCAGGGCTAGGGGAAACCTCAGAAGAAGTGCTAGAAGTCATGCGGGATTTGCGTTCCGTCGGCTGCGATATTCTCACCATCGGGCAATATCTGCAACCCACTGCGAAACATTTGGGTGTGGCGGAATTTGTCACCCCTGAAACCTTTGCGGCATGGCGTGAGGCTGGGGAAGCAATGGGCTTTTTGCAGGTGGTCGCTTCACCTCTGACCCGCAGTTCTTACCATGCTGAACAGGTGCAAGCCTTGATGCAACTTTACCCCCGTGGTTAACCACCGCTATGCTGCCCGTGCCGTAACCTATGCCGAGATTTCAAAGCCGACTTTTTAACTGGATTGATCAGTCCCTGCCGGTGAGTTTGGGGCGTAAAGCACGGCGAGCCTTGATGGATGTTGCTTCAGGTGAGTTGTGGCGGCATCTGTCTTGGGCGGATTGGCAGGCATGGTGGCAAAAAATTTGGTTTACACCGCAGTTGCCCCGACTGGCGGGTTATCAAGTGGTACGGGCTTTGCTGATGCCAGCGCGGATCGTAACGGCTCCATTGAAACGTAAGTATTTACAACCCAAATATTTACAGTCTAAATTCCTCAAATCTAGAGAATATTTAGGTATTGCTTCCAGTGAATCTCAGCCAGAGCCACTACTTTCTGGAGTAGAACAGGCTCTGTTACCAGAGGGAGCTACTGATGCCATTTCTAATGCAACTTCTAACTTAATTCCTAATGCAGAACCCGCTCCCGAACCTTTATCTGAAATCCAATTTTATGATCTGTGGTGGGCTAAGCCAAAATCTCAATTAGGGAATTTTGCTAATTTAGATAACGGTACGAATCAGTTAGATTTCCCTCAAGATCTGCTCTCTGAGATGACATCGTTAGCAGATTTACATCCAGACCGTTCTTTAATTAATACAGAACTTGACGCTCGATCACCGGAACCTAGAGTTCCTTTGCCCCCTCGTTGGTTACGTCCTTTGGTGCGATTTACGGCGTGGTTAGAGAATACCAATCTCAAAGTAGAGCGGGAAATCACGGCTTTAACCCTCCAAGTGAATACTGCTTTAGCGACAATTCCCACTAATGCCGCCCCCACACCAGAAGCGGAACGAATTGCGGCGAATCGTGCCTTTGCCGTGGCGTTTGCAGAAAGTTTACAGCGTTCTCGTCATGCTGCGAATTCCGAAATTAATTCTCTAAATAATAATCAGCAAAGCGAATCATCACAACTGAGCCGCAATCCAAGTAATGATCTCAGTTATCACTTTTCCCCCAATAATAGTGATTCTCTCATTCAGGCTGACTCACACTCACAATATAATATCGATGCCAATTCTGCTGCGCCCAGTCAGTGGCAGAAGATCCAAGGCTTACTAGCAGCAGCTTTGGATTATTTTACGGGAAAATCGGCTCGCCAATTGCAGGGTAAAACTGATTCTAGTAATAACGGAACCAGTAATAACTTAAATCCTGATCATGCAGCATCTCAAGGAAATCTACTAGAAAATTCGGCGGATGTCACCTCTGGAATTTTGACCGGTGAAGATCGCACTAATAAAAAGAATTTAGTCGCTCGCAAATCTGCCAGGAACTTAGCCGCTAAACTAGCTGCACCAGAACCAACACCAGAACTAAAGGGCAACACTCCCCCAGCCCTCAATTCCACTGGAGAACTCGTCCCAAATCTTACTCAGGTTCCTATTGTTACTGATGAGCAATTCCCAAATAGTGCGCTTAATTTCTCCGATGATCCAGCGAATCCGTTAGGGAATCATCCTGATAATACATCTTTAGACACACCGCCCCAAACCCTTGCCCCCCAAGATCCTCTCGCTCGTCTGAGTGAATTACTTGATGCAGCGGCGGCGTATTTCTTTGGTAAAAAAATCGATGAGTCTGCAACCAATGTCAATGGTTTAAATGATAGTTCTAATGATCATGAATCGTTATCTGGAAACAATTCGCCGATTCTAGATGATGCCCCTACGGAAGCACCTTGGTTAAGTCTGGAAGATGTTTTTGGCGCAGATGACGGACCATGGCCACTGCCAGGGGAATATGATTCCATTGCTCTCAACGAAATGAATAATCTACCCTTGCCTCAGTTTGCCAACAGATTAGCCATTTCTGAAACTACCACCACGCAAATCACGACGGATCGTTTAACTTCTAGTTTAGCTTTTGATGAAAATGAATCTTGGTTGGATGCCCCCCACTCCCCTCAAAATCTCATTCAAAACGGCAGTCAAAATCCCAGTCCAGTTAAATCTTATCGCCAGCGTTCCCTAAATGCCGAGCGTCCTTTGCGGGCTTGGATTGAAACTCAGGCGCAATCTTTGGGCTATGTTTACGGACCAATGATGTCTGTGGTCCATTGGCTCGATAGCTTAACCGTGAAAATCGAGAATTTCTTCGTTAGTTGTGGGCGCAAAATTAAACAGATGCTCCGTTGGCTATTGAAGGGATTAAAATAAGCCCAACCAAATAAGCTCAACCAAATATACCCATAAAAAATCCCCGACCTTCCGCAGAACATCGAGGATTATTACAGCTACTAATCTATATGATCTATGCAGGGATTGTTTATTGAGAAAATCCTAGATAATTCATTGATCAGTAAATCAATTAATTAATCAATAAATGATTGGAACCGATTCGCTTGAGCATTTCTTAAGCATTTTAAGGATGTCCCCAAAATAGCCCGAAATAGCCTAGTACTTCATACCCTTAACAGTTTCAAAGAAGAAACGGGCGTTATCTTCCGGTGTAGTAGACAAAATACCATGACCTAAATTCATGATGTGACGGTGATTACCAGCCTTACGCACCACATCGTAAATCCGTTCCTTGATGTAGTCTTGGTTGGCAAATAACACACAGGGATCGAGATTCCCTTGAACACCCACGCCACTGCCTAAACGTTGCCGCGCTTCTGCCATATCCACGGTCCAGTCAACACTGATAATGTCAACCCCAGACTTAGGCATCCGATCCAAAATCCCCGCGCTGCCACTGATGTACAAAATCAAAGGCGTATCAGGATATTTGGCTTTGACATGATCCACGATCATCTTTTCGTAGGGCAAAGCAAAGGTTTCATAATCTTGAGGAGCCATTTGTCCCGCCCAAGAATCAAACATTTGCACCACCTGGGCACCACATTCAATTTGATGACACACATAGTTTGCCACCATGTCCGCCAACTTCTTCAGTAAAGAATGGAGCATTTCCGGCTCAGAGTAAGCCATTGCTTTGATCACAGCATATTCTTTGGAACTTTTGCCCTCTACGGCATAGGCGGCTAAAGTCCAAGGCGCACCGACAAAACCGAGTAATGTCGCTTGATCCCCAACCTCTTGCTTGAGGATGGACAAAATTTTGCCGATGAAAGGTACAGAAGTATCAGGATCAAACTCAGTCAGCGCATCGATTTGTGCCTGAGTCCGAATTGGCGGATCAATAATGGGACCCTTGCTCTCAATGATGTCAAAGGGAATGCCAATGCCTGCCAAAGGAGTCAAAATATCCGAGAACATAATCACCCCATCAGGATGAAATGCCCGAAATGGCTGGAGGGAAATCTCGGCGGCTAGTTCGGGATTCTCTGACCGTTCCCGAAAACTAGAATATTTCTGACGTAAATCCCGATATACCTTCATGTATCGACCCGCCTGACGCATCATCCACACTGGAGGACGCTCTACCGCTTCACCTTTTGCAGCCCGTAACAGTAGATCATTAGCGAGACCATTACCTCCCATAGTTTTTGTATCCTGTGATTCTTTTAAATATTTTCTTATGATTTATGGCTTAGCATTATAGACCCTTAAGTCGCCGCCCTGACCCCCTTACTGCCAATCAGTTCATCAATAGCCAATTAATGGGCAATTTATGGGCAATTATTTATACTTTTTTTAAGATATGTTATCAATTGTATGCTTAGAATGAAAATGGCTCTGCCTTAGTCACCCTAAATTCCGATTGTTAATCCGATTGGTAAACTGCTCGAAATGCTTTTAAATAGTCGTATCAGCGTGTTTTGATTAGCATGTCTTGATGAACAGGCTCCACCAGTTGCCTCTACTCAGTAAGTTTCATATCTTGATCTTACGCCGTCCCTTGTCTGGACTTTCTGTCAGTACTTTTTGTCAGTGTGAACCGCCGTGACTAATGAAATCACCGATCTGCGCACCGAAACCTCTCCCACAGACAACAACCCAACCAGTGTAAAGCCCCAATCGCGGCTGTGGCTGACGGGTGGGGTGTTGTTTTTGATCGCTGGTTGTCTTGGCTTACTGTTGGTGTGGATGATCCATCCCAGTACTGATCCCTACACTCAATCTGTATTGCAATTAAAGGGTAATGCTGCCCAAGGTCGTTCGATTTTTGTAATGAATTGTGTCGCTTGTCATGGTCAATGGGCGAATGGCAAAGTGGGACCGAGTTTGCGTGGCGTGTCTGAGCGTAAGTCCCCAGCACAAATTATTCATCAAGTGGTTAGCGGTGAAACGCCGCCAATGCCCCAGTTTCAGCCTAATCCTCAGGATATGGCAGACTTGCTAACTTATTTACAGCAACTGTAATTGCCAAAAAGTGCCAAAATTGCCAGGTTTAATTCAACTGTAGTCCGCCCTTAATTTCATCACAATCAGCCGTTAATTCTGACCATTGCCGTGATTTGAGTGGTTTCTGCCCCTAGACCACAAACCACAACATCAGAAGATATGGCAGAATGAAACCTACTGTGATGGAAATAAGCAAACAATAAACCTATGGCTGTAAAAGTTTTAATTCCTACACCCTTGCAAAGTTTGACGGAATCTCAGGCTGAGATTAATTGCGATGTCTCAAGTGCAAAGGATGTCAAGGAACTGATCGAAGCTCT
>JBIKNH010000202.1:0-7898 GCA_044358815.1 Pseudanabaenaceae cyanobacterium
CCCCTAGCCCCCCTTAAAAAGGTGGGAAAAGACTAAAAAAGTCCCCCTTTTTAAGGGGGATGTAGGGGGAGCAAAACTTCTCAAACACGCTCTTAAACAAACCACTAACCTACCGGAACGGCATTCCATAAAGCAACCCGCCCTGCTTCCAACTGCGATTCAAACCACGGGGCATTTCCAGCGGTCCTAAATTCCGCTCATAAATATCACTGTAGTTGCCCACAGCCTTCAGAATTTGCGTCGTCCAATCTGGAGCTAAACCGATTTCAATGCCCAAAGAGTCCGTTGTTCCCAAAAAACGGGAAATGTCGGGATTTTTGCTGTCTTTGAAAGTAGTGTAATTCTGCTGATTAATGCCCAATTCCTCAGCATAAAAAGTGGCATAAATCACCCAACTCACCACATTACGCCAACGATCATCATTACCCACCACAATGGGGCTAAGCGGTTCCTTATCAAAACTAATATCTAGAATTTTATGGTCACTGGGTTTAGGGAACTTACTCCGCCAAGCCGCTAACTGGCTCTTACTAGCGGAAACCACATCACATTCCCCTTTGTTATAGGCGGTGATCACACTGTCAAGATCCGGCAAAACTACTAAATTTAACTTCTTATCCGTAGCTTCGGTTTTGGCTTCCGTTTTAGTTGGCTCGGATTTGCTCTCAGACTTATTATCAGATTTATTCTCTAATTTATTATCAGAACTGGATTCATTGTTTTTAGTACTTGAAGTTGAATCACTCTTCGATGCCACTTTCATATCACTACTGCTACCACTGCCACTGCTGCCATAATTTCCCCGATTCGCAAAAGCAGTTTCTAGGGTGGTCACACTGTTTCCAGTTTCCACACAAATTCTTTGATCCGCAATTTCTTTGAAAATCTCACTCGGATTGCTAGTGATTTCGGTAGTAGATGACCTGGTTTCTGTGGCGCTGGGGGATGATGTGGGTGATGGCGTAGGACTAGGGGATGCAGTGGCGCTAACTGTAGGGCTAGGGCTAACTGTGGGGCTTGTGGGGGTACTTGTGGGACTAGCTCCAGGGGTTGAATTAGGACTAACAGTTGGGCTTGGGCTAGGCTTAGGTGCAGTGCGTTGCATTAGTCCCTGACCGTCAAAAAATACCGTCGGTCCGAAAGCAATATTCGTCTGAGCATCGCGGGTCAGAGTGCGAGAAGTATTCCGGAATACCACATCCACCTCCCCTGATTGCAACACTAGAAAGCGATCTTTTGCCAAAATCGGACGCAACTCAATGGCATTAGCATCCCCTAAAACCGCCCCCGCAATGGCACGACAATAGTCCACATCCAGCCCGCTCCATTCCCCTTTGTCAGAGACCAAACTAAACCCAGGGAGCCGACCATTCACCGCACAAATTAACTTATTACGATTTTTCACCCGTTCTAGGGTTCCTTCAGGAGGTTTAGCGGCATTGTCAGCCGTTGGTTTGGGGGTATTAGTGACAGTGGGCTGCTGTGGCGGATTACCCTGGCAACCCGCTAACCACAAGCCGCTAAGGGTCAGCAGTCCCCAAAATTTCTGGTAATTTCGCGCCAATGGTACCTCTGCTCTCAACCTTAAAATTAGCAAAATCAGTCAAAAACCAACCACAAGAATTTACCACAAAATTGATAACTTGACCCTACCAAATCCCCCTTAAGCTGCCAATAAAACCAGATGTAAATCTTCTAAATCAATCAGAGCAGTCTTCACCGTCTCCGCCACTTCATGACTCGTTTTAAGCCGAAAATTCACTAAATCCATTGGTAAAGCCTGTTGATATTGCCGCACCAAATCACTAAAAGATTTTTGTCCTGACCATAATAATTTCAAACAAAATACCGACGGAAATAATAAAGTGATTTCTTCTGGCGTATTTTCTTTGAAATAAGGGTTTAAAGCTAGGGGCTGATGATATTCCAGAGCTTGATTGATCGCTTTTTCTAGGTCAGGATCGCGAATCACTGGGGACAAAGCCACCTGTGCATTTTGCCACTTAGCAGCATCCCAATTACTAGGAGCTTCGTAACGAATGGGCACATCAGGATGACAACAATAAAAATCAATCAACCGATTCACAGGATGGAGCAAATCATGGAAATATAGCAATTCTGCTTCTGAAGCAGTTTGAAATAAAATTGCTAATTCATCAGGGATATTTTCTCCTTCCTTAAAGAGTAAATTAATGTTCCAAAATTTGGGGGCACGCATCCCCAACCATTGTAAATTCGCTGCTTCAAGCAGATCAAAAGTTTCTGGAATTGTAAAACCTTTATCCCCACGCAGCAAATGATTTGCAAATAAAAGATTGTCAGAAATTTTCTCAGGTTGCCACCAAGTAATATTTTTTAAATTGACAGTATCTCGTAAAGAATTCATCAGCAAACATAAAGATTCAGCGGCAATTTCACGGGGACAATCATCTAAAATACCGAGAAATTTACTCAGCTTCTGTGCCCGTAAATAATGCGCCCGTTGAAAAGCATCATGCAAATTAGCCCGAATAATTCCCATAGGGGCTAAAACGTCTCGCATCATCTGCAACCCTAACAAAGGATTTGGTAACAGATAGAGCGTTTCATCACAATTGATGTAGTCAAACTTTTGTCCTAGGGTAGTTAATTCTTCAACACCTATCGCCAAAAATTCAACATTTACAAAATCATGAAATTCCAATCTTTGGCGAGCAATTTCGATGGATTTAGGAGAAATATCAATGCCAACAATTTCCGTTTCAGGGTTCGCAGTGGCTAAACATTGGGTAGTAATGCCGGTACCACAACCCACATCTAAAATTGACTTACCTCGCAGATCAATTATTGTTTGATCCCGCCGATAAAAAGCCTCTGCCATACTATGACTAAAGCTATGATTCGGATTATTACGAGGATTAAATTCTAAGGGAATGATTGGATAAGGTACTTCATCAAAATGTTCTTTAATTCTTTGCAAATCAGCGGTAATAGATTCTTGATCGGGCTGGGGATTAGTAGATTGTGATTGCATAGATTTAGTTCAGAATATAAATTTAGGATATAAACTTTAGATGAGCCTTGATTAAACTACTACAAATACACCCCAGAATCAACCAGACTAATTGCATAGGTGGCAGATATTTCGGTCTTCAGTCAATTATTTACGTCTTAACTTTATCTCAGTTAATCAAAAAATAAATGAATTCAATCATGAAAAAGAGTTTTATTTAAGTAATTATTTATTACAAAAAGTTGGAAAATTTAGCAATCTAATTTGGTTGAATCATTGATAGATAATATTTAACCTAAAATTAGCCATGATAGATTAGCCATAATAGATAAGAGTCGCTAACAGTCTAAGCCATAACTCAACAGAGCTAGATAGACTAGCCTAGATAGACTGGAGCAAGCCTAGATAAAATTTAGGGACGATTTAGGTGGGATTTCAGTCAAATTACTGACCTTAAGATCTTCTTAATTACTCTGAGCATTGCTTAATCAAATTAGTATTTACAATAAAAATAACGTTTTGATTAAATTTATTTGACAAATACTTTTTACTTGATATAATTCGTGCCTATATTATCTCAATACGGTAAAACATCTCCCTAAAATACCCATTCAAATTAGTCAAAAGAAATTAGTAAATAAAATCAATAAATAAATTAATAAATATTTGATCATGAAACCTCATACATTTGAGTTGTTCTAAATCACAAACAAATCACAAACAAACCATAAACAAGTCAATATATGCATATTTTAAGTCATCGTGGTTATTGGCAAATAGCCTCCGAAAAAAACACCGAAACTGCATTTCATCGTTCTTTTAGTTTGGGCTTTGGCACAGAAACTGATGTACGGGATGCTCTAGGTGAACTAGTAATTTCCCATGATCCCCCTATTGGTGGTGAAATGAAATTCAGCTATTTCCTAGAGATTTATAATGCATATAAACAGAGCCACAGTCAACCATTACCCCTAGCCTTAAATGTTAAAGCTGATGGCTTACAAAATCGATTAAAATTATTACTAGAACAATACGAAATTACAAATTATTTTATGTTCGATATGTCAGTGCCTGACGCTAAATTATATATCGAGCAAGATTTTAAGGTGTTTACCCGTCACAGTGAATTAGAGACCGTGCCCAGCCTTTATGAATCATCAATGGGGGTTTGGTTAGATTGTTTTTATGGTGACTGGATTGACAATGATGTGCTAGAGTCCCATATTAAACAAAATAAACAAGTGTGTTTAGTATCACCGGATTTGCACAAGCGTTCCTATCAAGAATTCTGGCAAAAACTCAGGGCTATGGCTGTAGTAAGATCCCCCGAAACCACCGACAAAGTGATGCTTTGTACAGACTTTCCTGAGGCAGCAAAATTATTATTTACAGACAATACATAAAAGAATAAATCAATCAATAATTAACTAAATAATAAACAACCACAAAAATAACTACAGATGTCTCAAATTAAAGCCGTAATTTTCGATATGGATGGGGTGCTAATTGATGCTAAAGATTGGCATTATGAAGCCCTAAATCGTGCTCTTGAATTATTTGGTTATAGCATCAGTCGCTATGATCATTTAGTCACTTTTGACGGTTTACCTACCCGCCGCAAACTGGAAATCCTAAGTAAAGAAAGAGGTTTACCCACATCTCTCCACGGTTTTTTAAATGATCTGAAACAGATTTACACCCTAGAGTTAGCTCATGCTCGTTGTAAGCCAATTTTTCAACATGAATATGCTCTGTCTAACCTACGGGCGATGGGTTATAAACTAGCTGTAGCTTCCAATTCAGTACGGAATAGTATTGAGGTGATGATGAGTAAAAGTAATCTGTTGCCTCATCTAGATTTTATTATGAGTAATCAGGATGTGACTATCGGTAAACCTCATCCGGAAATCTACACTAAAACTATTAACAAACTAGGGCTAGATCCCACCGATTGTTTAGTAGTTGAAGACAATGAAAATGGCATTAAATCAGCCCAAGATGCTGGTGCTCATTTGTTGATCGTAGAAACAGTGTATGATGTGACCTTAGAAAACATTTTACGCCGCATTGAAGACATTGAGAAATCAAGTTAAATCTTTGATAATTGGCAGTATTACTATTTCGATGGCTGTGCAGAATCTTGCTACTAAAAAACTATAAAAACCTAGAATATCAACGAGTCTATCAATGAATATTATATCTTTAATGGCTGGTTCTAGTGATGCATTTAAAGACGCTGGTTACCTTTACCCTAAAAACCTGATCGAAGTGGAAGGAATGCCCCTAGTGCAGCGGGTTATTAATAATCTTTATGGTTTGCGGGATCAACAACAATTAATCTGCATGGTGCAACGGGAAGAAAACCGTAAAAACTATACGGGATCTGTAATTAAGCTCTTAGTTCCTAATGCTAAGGTGTTAGAAGTAAGCGCCCCCACTGCCGGAGCCGCCTGCACTGCAATGTTAGCCATTGAAGAAATCAACAACGATGAGCCTTTGGTAATTGCCAATGGGGATCAAATTGTTGACGTGAATTTACATAGCATTATTAGTGAGTTTCAACATCGTGAATTAGATGGGGGAATTATCGTATTTGAGGCAGTGCATCCTCGTTGGTCTTATGTGCGTTGTAATGCTGATGGTTTTGTAATTGAAACTGCGGAGAAACGTCCAATTAGTAATTTAGCAACTGCTGGGGTTTATTACTTTGCTAAGGGGCGGTATTTCGTTGAAGCAGCAATGGAAATGATCAAAAAAGATGCCAATGTGGGCGGACTATTTTATATTTGTCCCTCATATAATGAAATGTTATTGAAACAGCGCAAAATTGGTGTACATAAAATTAGTCGGGGGGCATATTTTTCTATGGCTACACCTCAGGGAGTCAATGACTATGAGCAACATTTACGATTTACTGCTACCCAACAATTGCGTTATGCCTAGTATTTCTTCAGTAATTAGTAATTAGTATTTGAGTAATTAGTATTTTTGAGCAAATTTAATTAGATTAATTTAGTCTATTGCCTGGATTAATAATCACTATTTAGCTGTATTTAGCTGTTAGAATTAACCACTATTCTGGATCATCACGAATTAATTTCTATGTCCAAAATTGCCCTAGCGTGTAATAGTCCTTGGCAGGCTGGTGGTCAAGGTAATTTTCTCAATCGGGCAGCTTATGGGCTGAGTAGTTTAGGGGAATTAACAGTTTATTGTGCCGGAAATCCATCTCATTCTAATGATTTAAATGAGGCAATGAGTCTCAAAGGAATGGGTTTTTCATGGCACAGTCGCCAGTTACTGAAAACTCCTATTCTCCGCCGCAATCGTGATTTAGCTACTTTGTGGTCTGATGAATATTTTGATCAGCAGGTTAAGCAGGATCTGATCAACCTTAAATCAACTAACATTAACCAAGAATCGCCGATGGATTCACCACAATGGTTTGTGGGGGTCGCGGGGCAGTCAGCCACTACTATGGCATGGCTCAAGAAAAATCACCATGATGCAATGGTTTGGCTCTACTGTTTGAATGCTTATCTACCGTTTATGCAGGCGCAGATTTTGCAAGAATTAGCGGTGTTGCAGGACCCGTCAAAGGCAGCTATGCATCCCCAAATGTTGACGCGGTTTGCTCAGGAATGTAATTTAGCCGATTATATTGTGGTGAATGCAGAATTTGCTAAACAGACTTTTGTAGATGCAGGAATTAATTCTGATAAAGTCGGTGTAATCCATCCCATTGTAGACTGTGAGCGATTTTGTCCTAGCCCTCGGATTCAGGATGACCAATTTCGGGTTTTATATGTGGGAACGATTGATCCTCGGAAAGGAGTTCATTATCTAATTCCGGCATTCGTTCAGGCAGCGATTCCCGACAGCGAACTGCTTCTTGTTGGTGGATATGCCACCCGTGCCACCCGCCAACTTACCCTCAATGCCTTAGAACAGTATGCCAACATTAAGAATGAGGTTTGGGATTTTCGGCAAATTGATCCTCGGCAAATTTTTGGGCGTTGTGACGTTTTGGTGATGCCATCGGTAGAAGATGGCTTCGGCGTGGTGGCTTTGGAAGGAATGGCGTGCGGCTTGCCTGTAATCGTCACTAGTTATTGCGGTGCTGCGGATTTAATCGAAGATGGTGTCAATGGTTTTGTGGTGCCACCGAGAAATATTACGGCAATTACGGAACGGTTGCAATATTTAGCGAATCATCCCGCAGCGAGGGAACGTATGGGTCAACTAGCCCGCGCCACGGCATTACAGCAAAATCAAAGCCGTTATAATCAAGACTTGCATAATTTATATGAGGGATTTTGTCGGCGTTAGCTAAAGATAAAACAGTGACGCTTATAATTTTTTAAATAAGTTTGGAACAGTTTTGCAAGCAGATAAACGGACAAGATGTCCATCCCACCTTTGTTAATGCTTTTGTTAATGCTTTGTAGGTCAGACATCTTGTCTGACTACCCTAAATAAGACCCTAAACAACGTGCCATTATTATCTTATTTGACTATATCAGCCAATCCATAAAGCTGTGATCTTACGAACAATACTGGGGTGATCAAATGGATTATCAACTGTTGGGTTATAGAAAAAGATTAATTCATATTTTATGGATTTTAGGAGTAGCTTTTCTCTGTTTGCTTCAGCCTAGCTTTGCCGCCACACCCCAAGGAACCTATACCAACTGGTATTGGGAACCTCCAGATACAGGTTACCGGAGTTTGACACATTCCCTCAAGATTGAGGCAGTGACTCCTGATGCACCATACTTTTGGTCCCATCAGTTTGAATTTGTGAATGGAACTGGTTATGGGGGCTATATCGGCTTGCAATCTAACGGTAATCGAGTTGATGGCACTGTGGGTAAAACGGCAGTGTTTTCAGTTTTCAATAGAGGTA
>JBIKNH010000203.1:0-7896 GCA_044358815.1 Pseudanabaenaceae cyanobacterium
TACGGTATGGTTTTATTGGTTAAAATCCCCTGACAGAGACAAAATCAAGCTAAGGAGAATTTATGAGCGACTCTTCTCAACCTAAGGCAGTGGTGTTACTCTCTGGTGGGCTGGACTCCGCCACGGTAGCAGCAATGGCACAACAGGAAGGCTATGAAGTCATTGCCTTGTCTTTTCGCTATGGGCAAAGACATCAGCGAGAATTACAAGCTGCTCAAAAAATTGTGCAATATTTGGGAATTGTCAGTCATTTTGTGGTTGATGTGCAGTTATCGTTGTGGGGTGGTTCGGCGCTGACTGATACCAATATTACAATGCCTAAAGATGGTGTGAATCCGGCGGTTATTCCTGTAACTTATGTACCAGGGCGAAATACGGTATTTATTGCGATTGCGCTGTCTCTGGCGGAGGCTAAGGGGGCGGAGGCGGTCTATTTGGGAATTAATGCGGTGGACTATTCTGGTTATCCTGACTGTCGTCCGGAATATCTAGCGGCTTTTCAGGATTTGGCGGATTTATCTTCTAAAGCGGCTCTGGAAGGTCATGGGGCAAAGCTTTGCGCTCCTTTGGTGCATTTATCGAAGGTACAAATTATCAAGAAGGCTTTGGCGCTTGGAGTTCCTATTGCGGAAACTTGGTCTTGTTATGAGGGTGGGGAAGCACCTTGTGGGGTGTGTGATTCCTGTCGGATTCGTGATCAGGCGTTACGAGAGGCGGGGGTAGGTTAAAGGGGTATTTCTTAAGTGATTGCTGAAATATTTTTGGAGTGATCTACTGATGCAAAACTGTCTTTTGAGTCCTATGAACTAACAAGTTGCTAGGCATATAATCCTTGATTGTATTACATGCTTTGTTCGTAATCACAAATCACTCAACGCCTAAAATCATTGCTTCAACTTCTTGTTTTGCCTTCTCTAAGTCTGCTTCAGCTTCTTGTCGGAGTTGTTTAGCCCGATCGCGTATTGCATCGATATGTTCGACAATTTCAAGCTGTTTATCGAGTGGTGGAATAGGGATAAGTAGTTTTTGGATATCCTCAAGCTGCAATCGTGGAAGTGTGTTGCCAGACATCAAATATTTTGTTTGTGCAACGATAACTTTTGAGCGTAGAAAATCTGCAATAAATTGATTACATTCACCCTTGCTGTATAAAACATGAAACTCAGTGGAACATATACCTTCTCTATCTGCACAATAAACTTTATTTAGGTACGGACGTAATTTAGGAAATAATATATCACCTTCGAGAAAAATCGATGCACTACTGATAGATTCTTTAATATCTGTAGACATTAATTCCCCAGTATTACTCATAATATTTTCCATTCCTATGTAGGTTACACCTTCATCAATCTCATTGACTTTCAGAGTCCTAAAAGTAACTACTTCGCGTAAATCTTTTACAGGAAAAATACTATTTTTAGTGCTTTTTATAGCTTCTAGTCGCTCTTTTTGATAATTGCCAGAATCAAGCCTCCCTCCTGAAATATCACTTAATTTGCGATAGAAAACTCGATTTTGAATAGTATTTTCTTCTGGTTCTACTAGATTAATGCCTAACTCGCCTAGAAGATAATCGTCTATGCTGTCAAGCGATCGCTGTGCCTCTAACTCTTTTTGTTTTTTTAAGGCATAGGTATTATTCATCTTTTGGATAATTCGGTTTTGTATATAAATAGGATGCTTGGGTATTACAAATCCATTAACTTGATGCAAATCAATATTATCTCTTGCTCATCCTGATTTTAATTGGTTGATGTAAATTTGAAATGGTTTCGAGTTTAAAATAATAGCAAGCCAATTAGGATGAAAATTATTGTTGATTCTTATTAAGCAGACTGCTTGATTTATGTTGGCTTCTTCATCAAGATCATATACACAGGCTCTTCCGATTGAAGCACCAACAATGTTAAAGAGAACATCATTTTTCTGTAGTTGTGATCTTTTCATTCTAGTATGAACTAAATTCGATATTCGGTTATGCTTTGAGATATTCAGTTGATTTTCTAAAACATTTTCGCTTCTGACAAAAAGAATACCTTCATTCTCATAAAAATCTCCTTTCCATAGAGGTGTTTCTCCCTTAGTAACTTTACTTACAATGCTTCTAAGTTTGACAAGACCATAAGAGTTATTTCTCAACCTATCTCGATTCTTTAGGAAAAAAGGTGAGTAAAATTCAGCGTTCCATACTTCTTCTAGCTCACTTCGTTGAACTAGAAAAACTTTGTTTTTATCAATATCAGAACCTAAAAAAAAACTATCCTTACTCGACTCGATCGCCTCAATAAACCGCTTAAGCTCTACACTAATAAAATCTAACTCATTATTATTAGTCGGCTTACCAGTTGCATCATAGCCAATATCCTCAGCGATCGCCATAAAGATCGGGTAATCATGAAGAGCTTTCTGCTTCTCCTCTGCATACTGTTCACTCAGAGACTCCTTTAACGCATCAATGCGATCGTTGTACTCAGCCGTAACTTCCTTTTTCCATTCCTTATAAGCTTCCGAATCCGTCAACGCTTTACCCACAAGATTTTGAGGATTTTCAAAACCGCGTAAATCCTTGAGATGACGCTTTTTATCATTCTCAATTTGTTCAAGTTGCTTCACATAGTCATTACTCTGCTTAATCCAATCTTGCAGACCAATTTTCGTATTTTGAATTTTTGTAGTTTCAGCTTGACTATATTTTTTCAAAAACAAAACCGAACTTTTCACCCCCGCACCCGTAGCCGAGAAAGCCGTTTGCGGCATCGAAACCACCGCCACAATTCGATATTTCTCCTCAATGCCATCACGCACATACTGCAAACTAGAATTAGTCAAAATTCCATCAGGCACAACCATCGCCAAATAGCCACCATCCACCAAAAATCTATGGCACTGCTCAATAAACAAAATTTCCGTATTTTGATTTTCCCTAACCGTAGCCTTACTTTTAGGATTTAGCCAATCTTCCGTTTTCATCGCAAAGCCGTATTGGTGCATATAGGCTTGCTCAGTTTGCTTAATCACCGAACCAAAAGGCGGATTAGTAATAATGAAATCAAAACGATTGTACTCAAAACCACTATTACCACTACGTTCAATCAAATCCGCACTATCCCGCAACCCATCCGAAGCAATCACATTTGTATGCCCATCATCATGAATAATCATATTCATCTTCGCAACACGGGCAATCTGTTCATTAATCTCAATTCCAAACAGCTTCCTAGCTGCGAATCGATGCCAATGATCTTTGTGACGTTTAGCATCATCTAAATCAGTTTCGTAATTAGGATAATATTCATCCGCCTGTCGCCTCACCTTATCCAGCGCGTGCAACAAAAAACCGCCACTACCGCAAGAAGTATCCAGAACTAAGGAATTATGATTAATTGGCAAAACATCCACAATAAATTTAACAATCGGTCTGGGCGTAAAATACTGACCAAAATCACCCCGAAAGAAAGAACCCATAAAGGTTTCAAAAGCCCGACCTTTACTATCTAAATCAGTTTTACCCAGATTAATACTTTCCAGATAACCAACCACAGTCCGCAATTTCTCTGGACTCAAACGAATATCTTCCTTGAAAACTTCAGGAGCTTCTTTCCTACCTTCTTCATAAAGCGCCTTAATGCGATCGCTTAACTCATCATTTTCTTTTTCAGTTCTTTTCTTAGGATTTGGCTCTTCTTCCTCACTAATACTAAAAAGCTGAAAGTCATAGGGTTGCCCCTTTTTGCGAGACTTTTTCTCATCCCAAATCTTACAAAAAATCAACTTATCCAATTCATCAAAAGCACTGGAAGGATTAAGCTCACCACCACCCCAAAGCGATTGATGCGCTTGCTTAAACCGTCTCGTTAACTCATCTTCACTAACAATCTCTAATTCAAATAACTTCTGTCCGTTAGACTTACCCCCACCCTTTGCATACTTATATCTTGCCAGCTTCTCAACACCATACTGAGGAATATCGGGAATCGCAACCCGTTCTTTTGGCTTTTCTATGGGAACTTGAAAATACTGATCCTTAATCCCCGAAGTTACCCAAACATATTTCGCACCTTCAGCCACAGCATAACTAAAAGCCTGTTCAACTGCCTGCGTAAACTCTAACTCTGAAACTTCCTGCTTCTTGCACTCAACAACGATATGAGGCGATAAACAAGCATCATCATTGTAAACAATAATATCCGCTTCTTTCACAGACGATCCCATCGTCACAGGCACAAATAACCGCAACCGTTTTGGATCATAGCCATAGGTCAAAATCAACTTTAAAAAAGTCTCTACCTGAACTTGCTCTTCAGGATTTGCAAAATTCCTTTTCTTTTTTTGATGAATGTAAGTGATGTACTTATTCTCATCATCAAATTTGATTAAATTTTGGGCTAATCCTTGAGATATCAGAGACATTCGGGCTTTTTTAGATTGACGGTTATCACTCACACATTATAAGCCATCAAAGCCAAACTTGATTACTTCTCAGACCTACTCCCCTCCATATTCCGCCAAATACCGTTCCAAAAGAATCAGCGCCACAATATCATCAATCGGTCGTGGTGGAGTCCGCATCCCCCTAGGAACCAAACGCTGACACCCCCGCGCCGGATATAAATCCCAATAACGTTGTCGTGCCTGTTGACTACTGGAACGCTCATCCACCGTAATAATATTCAAGTCAGTCATTCTATCGCTAATTCGTCGCCGCCATGACTTAGATAATGTCTGATTACCTAAAATCAGTTCCATAAATCCATAATCCACCCTTAACTGTTCCAAAACGGCTAGAGATGCATTCGCTTCCACTACTTCTTGAAACAGAACTCGGTAATTAGCAGGCAAAACCTCAATCAAGGCTATACCACACTTATCTTTACCTGGATCAAATCCAATTAAATACATCACGATTTACAGGGATTACGGCTTATATGATTCTGTAAAGACTTCTTAATTAGCCTTCTTAATTTAAGTAAGTTCTAGCCTAACTGCTAAACTAAACCCAAAGTTGATGCTACTAAATGGGCGCAGGCAAACCCCGAAAATGCCACAGCATTCAACCCCTGCCCAGGGAACGTACTATCTCCCACACAAAACAAATCCGGAATTGCCGTGCGATTAAAAGGCATTCCCAAAAGCCCCCAAGGTTTGCCCTGGGGAATTGGTCCATAAGTGCCATTATTACGCCCTAAGAAGCGGCGATGGGTGCGCGGTGTGCCTACTTCCTGATAATCTAAAGCTTCATTTAGTTTAGGGAAAATCACACTCAATCGATCAATAAGTTGATTTGCTGCTGCTTCTTTTTTAATGGCGTAATCTTGAGGCGATAGATCTTCCCAATAACTCATCCAACTAGGGGTAAAAGTATGGACAATGTGATAACCTTCCGGAGCCAAACTCGGATCGAGTAAAGTCGGAATAGAAACAAAAATTGTCCCCTGCTCCTGTTCCATTTTTGCCCAGTCTTCCAACAAAATATGGTGACAGGCACTATCCGCAGGAATCGCATCCGCTGCCACACCCAAATGTAAACTCAGAAAACTTGGTGATTGCCGATAACGCCCCTGCCATGCCTTTTCGCTTTGGGGTAAGCCTTCCTCTTTCAGAAGTTGCCCGAACGTATCCCAACGAGTCGCATTCGTAACCACACGACGAGCAGATAAAGTCTCACCATTAGCCAGTTTCACGGCAATATGTCCCGTCGGTGACTTCGTTTTGGGAACAATCTGAGTAACCCGCGCTCCATAACGAATCTCTCCTCCAAATCGTTCCAAACCTGTAACTAATGCCTGAGCGATCTGACCCACGCCACCTTTAGGATAATTAATTCCTCCATAATGGCGGTCACTGAAGACCATGCCAGCATTAATCATCGGCGTGGCATCAGCGGGAACCACCGACCAGCAATAACATTCCATATCAATGAATTTCAGCAGTTCTGGATCGCGAATGTACCGCCGCGCCACATCTCCAGCATTCTGGGGCAAATATTGCACCAATCCCAAACACGCCCCTGGATTCTGGAAAAAGACTCGCATTAAATAACGCCATTCTTCCAAAGAAAGCAATTCAATGGCATTCAGACAGTTAAATACTGCCCAACAGGTATCATAAAATTGGCGAATCCCCTTCTTCTCATGGGGAAATCTGGCGGTCAACTCCGCTAGGAATTGCTCATAATCGCGGTGAACTTCTATATCAAGCTGATTAGGCAAATGATAATGAATCTGCACCGGATCAGGAATGGTTTCGAGTTTCATGTCCACAGCAGCAAGGGCACGGGTCAATAAATTGGTTGTGCCGCGCTCCCCAAACCCAAAAATCATCGACGCGCCCACATCAAAACGATAACCTTCCCGCTCGAAATACCCCGCACTGCCGCCTGGGATCAAGTACTTTTCGAGGACTAATACCTTTGCCCCTTTGGCTGCTAGTTGGGTTGCTGTCACTAAACCGCCCATACCGCCACCAATGACGATCACATCCGCATCTAGAACTGCCGCCATATTGATACCTGATAAACTGATGAATAAGATTGGGAAATCAGCAAATAAAATCTACCTTTGAAGTCTTTACTTTGATTAATTTCAAAGATAGTGTTCAAAGATGCAGTCAACGGCTCGTTTAGTTTGATTTTAGTTTGATTTTGATTGGTCAGCCTCTTATCTAGAAACCCATGACCTTAGCCACGTCATTGATTTCAGCGGCTACACCACGATGTAACTTAGCATCAGCGCTATTGATAGCATTGTCAGGATCTTTCAAACCATTACCAGTCAAAACACAAACCACCGTTGCCCCTGAAGGTACTTGGTGCTGCACTTTCAACAGACCCGCTACTGAAGCCGCACTAGCTGGCTCACAGAAGATACCTTCTTCAGCCGCCAAAAACTTATAGGCATCAAGGATCTCGGCATCGGTGACGCTGTTAAATTCGCCGTTACTTTCTTCACGTACCGTCAGCGCCCGCGCCCAGTTTGCTGGATTACCAATCCGAATTGCTGTAGCTACGGTTTCCGGATTTTCCACAATATGTCCATTGACCAAAGGTGCTGATCCCGCTGCCTGAAAACCCATCATTCGGGGTAATTTCGCTGACTTGCCCACTGCGTTATATTGCTTGAAACCCATCCAATAGGCGGTAATATTTCCGGCGTTTCCCATAGGCACACAGAGCATATCCGGTGCATCCCCTAGGGCTTCAACAATCTCAAAGGCAGCAGTTTTCTGTCCCTCTAGACGATAGGGATTCAAAGAGTTAACCAAAGTAATCGGGTAGCGATCTGCCATTTCCCGCACGATGGTCAAAGCCTGGTCAAAGTTGCCATCAATGGCGATTACTTCCGCCCCATACATCAAAGCTTGAGCTAACTTACCCAGGGCAATTTTACCATCGGGAATCAAAACAAATGCTTTCAAACCACCGCGACGGGCGTAGGCAGCCGCAGCAGCGGAGGTATTACCTGTACTGGCGCAGATTACCGCTTCTGATCCGGCTTCTTTGGCTTTAGAGATTGCCATAGTCATACCGCGATCCTTAAAGCTGCCCGTGGGATTCAACCCATCAAACTTGACCAAAACCTTAATATTTCTTCCCATGCGGCTACTGACCGACATTGCGGGGATTAAGGGGGTATTGCCTTCATGGAGGGTGACCACGGGGGTTTGACTGGTCACAGGCAGGTAGTCGGCATAGCGACAGATCAAGCCCGGCCAACCATGGGGAAATGTGCAGGCAGGATAAAGGTCAAGACGAGTGTCAATCACGCTGGCTTAGGGAGTTGTAAATACTATTGTGACAATTAGTTTAAGTTATTTTAATCGTGACACATCTAAAGACAAATGCCAAGTCTAATCTTAATGCTCTGTGGGCTTATCTGTGGGCTTAGTCGTAGGGAT
>JBIKNH010000035.1:0-26341 GCA_044358815.1 Pseudanabaenaceae cyanobacterium
CCCAGAGCCGCTTCATCAAAGTTAAATCGAGGATGATGGTGCGGATAAGCTAAGTCTTTGTCAGGATTAGCAGATCCCAAAAAGAAGTAGCACCCCGGAACCGCTTGCAGGAAATAAGACATATCTTCACCGCCCATCGTCTGGCATTCGGGCACCACTCCCGCCTCGGTTTCTACAACAGTTTCCGCAACGGATTGCACCAATTCAGCAATTTTCGGGTGATTTACCGTCGCGGGATAAAGCTGATTGTAAGTCAGTTCGTATTTAGCTCCATTAGCCTCACAAATTCCATGAATCACCTGTTTGATCCGCTGTTCGATTCTTTGTCCAACAGCATCACTGAAATAGCGCACTGTGGCACTAATCCGCGCACTGTCTGCAATGATATTCGTTGCTGTACCGGCGTGAAATTCGCCAATACTCAAAACCGCTGACTCTAAAGGATTGATATTGCGAGAAACAATGGTATGTAATGCATTCACCACCTGCGCCCCCACCACAATCGGATCAATGGTTTGATGAGGTAACGCCCCATGTCCACCCCGTCCGATGATTTTACAATGGAAGTATTCCACCGCTGCCATGAGTGGTCCGGAACGCACGCCGATGGTTCCCAATGGTAAGTTGTTCCATAAATGCAGCCCAATAATCGCATCCACATCAGGGTTCTTTAATACCCCTGCTTCAATCATCGGTTTTGCGCCGCCGGGTCCTTCTTCAGCAGGTTGAAAGATGATTTTCACTGTGCCCCGTAGGTTCTGTCTATGCTGCCATAGGTAATAAGCTGTGCCCAAAGCGATGGCTGTATGTCCATCATGACCACAGGCGTGCATCATGCCATCAATTTGGGATTTATAACTAACGATATTAGTTTCCTGAATTGGTAGCGCATCCATATCAGCACGAATTGCCAAAACCGGACATTTTTCCCCCGATAGATGTGGCGCAGTTCCTTCAATAATTGCCACAATTCCCGTTTGGGCGATCCCAGTTTGATGGGGGATGCCCCAATTGGTTAACTTATCAGCAATGGTTTGACTAGTTTGGAATTCCTTAAATCCTAACTCTGGTAACCGATGGAACCCGCGCCGCCATTGGACTAGTTGGGGTTGTAGGGCTTGAATGGTCGGACGGATCTGGTATGTGGTCTGAGAATTAGGATAACCATTGGCATCAAGGGTTGAGAATTTCGGAGCAGTAGTAACCATGACATTCACTGGGAGATAAACTTAGACAATTAGATTGGGAAATTGGAACGAACAGGATTTTAATGAGATTAAAAGAGTAAATTGGATTAAGTAATAATTTAGCTCAAATCTATTCTAAAAGGATCTAGATTGAGTTATAGAATTTTAATTAAAGATATTTATCCTTCAGGATGTCTAGTTTAGTGTCATGCCGCTAGAATAGTTTTAGACATGACGGTTTATTAATGGTTTGTTAATGGTTTATTATTAGTTGATTTTGCGGGTTACACCTATCAAAATAATGTCCATAGATAATCAAACCATTGATCCAAATGATAATATGAATCGAGTATTGTTGATTGATCTCGAAAATTGTCCGGATCAGATTCAACATCTACAACAGAATTTAGCTGAGTTTTCCCATGTCATGATTTGTTATGCCCAAACTGGGGCGAAAATTCCTTTGGAATGGTTAATTCCCCTTAGTAGTGCTGTCAATGCCAACAAATTAAGGCTTTTCAAAATGGCAAATGGTGGTAAAAATGCCGCTGATTTTGGAATTTGTTTCTTTGCTGGTGCTTTAATGCAACAATTACCCAGCAATACTCATTTTGTGATTCTCTCTAATGACACTGACTTAGACCATGTGGTGAATCTACTTAAAAGTCAAGGACGTTCCGCAGAAAGGATTGGGACACGAAAAGAAGAGAAAAAACCTTCGCCGCCACCTCAAAGTATCACTGAGTCTTTAAATACGGCAGAGCCTCAAAATTTCACCATTACTTCATTGCTGGTAACCTACTGTGTCCATCTCATGACTCATGATAAAAGCCGCCCAGCCAAGAAACAGACTCTAATCAACAGTATTAGAAGTAAATTTAAAGATGATCCACAAGCTCCAGAAGTGATTTTTGAACTGTTACTAAAACACGGCATCGTAACAGTTACCAACGAGAAAGTATCTTACCACGATAAAAAAATTAAAGAAATTGCTCATCAGTCATAAATGTCATCAAAATTATGATCGGTCATATTAGTTTCTATTAATTACAAAACTCATCATAAGATTAATTACTAATTAATCCCTGCTAATTCTAAAGTTTTGGCAATATTCACCGCTGAATTAGCCTGATCACAACTCTAATCTAGGCTTTCTCAAACCAATTATGGTTAGCCAGAGCAAGTTTGCAGCGATCAACCAGATTTATGTCTAGATTACTGGTTTAGATTTGCGGTTAAACGGTATGGCAAGTTACAATATGTTTTAATAACTTTACAAAAAGTGATATAAAGCCAACATGACCATATCAGATGTGTGGTTCGCGTTAAACTCCATTGCAGTCGGTATCACCACCGCAGCGCAAAGTTTTTGGGCGGCAGAGCAAGGGCATATTCTAACGGCGGCAGGGGCAGTTTTGGTCGCCGAAATGCTACGGGATCTTTACCATTTTGCAGGGCATTACTGGCAGCCATTGCAACGATGGCATAACCTGCACCATAAAGCTTACCGCGTTGATTTAACCAAGGTGAGTATGGAAATTTATCGCCAAGCGGAACTACACAATGATGTACCAGAGGCGATTTTCATGACTTCTAGTATGGTGCTTTTAGCCGTAGGTCTGGGGTTTGCTACCCATGAGCCGAGCTATGGTTGGACGATGGGTTTCGGGGCAGTGTATTCTTTTAGTTTCCTATTCACAGCGTTTGCCCGTTCCCAAGGATATTTACTCAGTACAGACATTACCCATGAGCCGGGTCCGCTGACAGCGCCACCCTCTCAATGGTTGGTGAATCGTACCTATCATTGGCGACATCATTTTGACCGAGGGGAAGCTTATTTTTGTGGGACATTTACAGTGTTTGATCAGATTTTAGGAACTTGTGTATCCCTTAAAGGGAAGTCGGTGGCGGTTACTGGGGCTTCTGGCAGTCTCGGACAGGCTTTGATTCGGGAATTAGTTCGTAAAGGAGCTAAGGTAATTGCTCTAACCACTTCTCCCCAAACTGATAACCGATTTAGTCATCTCGTCAACCAAAATCAGACTCCGATAGAAGTTCTAAATTGGCGTTTAGGAGAAGAGTCGGCTCTGGCAGAACGACTGCGGCAGGTAGATATTCTCATTCTCAATCATGGTATTAATGTCTATGGAGCGCGAGATAGTCAAGCCGTCGCTCAATCCTATGAAGTAAATACTTTCTCCGTATGGCGTTGGTTAGAATTATTTTTAGCCACAGTGACGGATTCGCGCCATGTTGCCACTAAGGAAGTTTGGGTTAATACTTCCGAAGCTGAAGTTAATCCGGCATTGAGTCCGCTCTACGAATTATCCAAGCGCACCATTGGGGATTTGGTGACGATGCGGCGTTTAGATGCTCCCTGTGTGATTCGCAAATTGATCCTTGGTCCGTTTAAGAGCGATTTGAATCCCTACGGTGTCATGTCCGCTGGATTCGTAGCCAAGGCGATTGTTGCCCTAGCGGTCAGGGATATACGGAACATCATTGTAACGATTAATCCTTTAACCTATGTGCTCTATCCAATTAAAGAACTGAGTCGATCTTGGTATTTCCGTTGGTTTACGAAGTCTAGTATAGTAGGGAATACTGTACCTCAGAGTTCAGCCCCTAAGTCTAAATCTACCATTCGTTAATCTGCTGATGCTTACTGGTCGTTTATGTAATTGATTTGGGAATAGTTTCATGTCTTCTCTTTCCGCAACAACTATCGCGCAAATCCATCACTGCATTTATGATGCGGGACAAGTGGCTTTGCAAATGGCAAGTCAGGGTTTCGATGTCACCAGTAAAGGCTGGGATGATTATGTCACCGACGTGGACAAGCATCTGGATCAATTACTGAGGGAACAGTTTCAAGCATGGTTTCCCAATGATGCTGTAATTAGCGAAGAGAATCCCCGCTCTGTGGATTTATGGCATTCCCATCAAGGCAGATTTTGGTTCATTGATCCCATTGACGGCACAAGTGATTTTATTCAAGGGAATAAATTCTATGCCGTGATGGTGGGCGCTTTGGACTATTTTGAGGGTGTGCCCCAAGCAGTGATGGGATGGATTTATGCTCCAGCAGCGGGTTGCTTCTATGGCGGTGGCATTGACTTTCCCAAACTACAACAGGTTTACCATTATGGTACAGATTTACAAACGGCGATTCCTGATCAATGGGAATCTTTAACGCCACAAATGCCTGCAATGGCAGAGCCTCGGATTGTTTTGAGTCATAAAGATGCGCTGGTTTATGGAGATAGTATTCGCAGCGTGATTGATGATGTGAGTTTCTATAATCTGGGTAGTTTCGGTTTGAAAGTGATGGAAGTAGTTTTAGGGCGTGCTAGTGCTTATATCTATCTCAATCGCCGCGTCAAATTATGGGATACGGTGGGACCATTGGCGATTGCGCGAGCAGCGGGTTTGCGGTGTTGTGATTTATCTGGTCAAGAGGTCAGTTTTGCCAGGGATGCCATTGATCCTGATAGTTTGGGACATGAGCAAGTGGTGATTGTGGGCTGGTCAGAATTTTTGGATGCATATCTGCCGGAATTACAAACTAAACTCCGGTCCGATTTAATTACTAATGGAAAGTTAGCCGATGACTTGAATGATTTGGTGGTGACGGTTTAGGTCAGATTTAGGTGTGGTTCAGGTAAGAAAAATTTGCCCATTGCGAGCGGTGGCACAGTTTCTGATGGCACAGTTTAAGGATTTGCGTTGATTTCGGCTGATGGTTTGCGGATATAGTACAACTTGTATAGCCCAGATCCAGTCTGTGGCTTCAACAAATCGGTTCTTGATTTGCGTCATCTGCCATGAAAATTACTGTTAACATCCGTCGCCAACCCCACCGCCAAGCTGCCCCCAGCCAACAAACTTATACCGTTGATATTGATCCGCAACGGAATACGGTGCTGGATCTGTTACATGAAATTCAGTGGCAACAGGATGGCTCTCTAGCGTTTCGGCGCAACTGTCGCAATGTGATCTGTGGTTCCTGTGGCATGAGGGTCAATGGTAAAGCTACCCTTGCCTGTCAGAAAAATATTGCGGAAGTAATTCCTGAGGGTGAGACTCAGCCGATAATTACGATTGCTCCTTTGGGTAACTTGCCCGTGGTAAAGGATTTGATCGTTGATATGACTAAATTTTGGCAGAACCTGCAACGGGTTGATCCCTATGTGTCCACCGCTGCCCGTTCCATTACCGAGAAAGAATTTAACCAAACCCCAGCCCAACGTGCTCAATTACAGGATGCGGCGAATTGTATTCTTTGTGGAGCCTGTTATTCAGACTGTAATGCAGCGGCAGTTAGTGATGATTTTGTGGGTCCCCATGCTTTAGCGAAATCATTTCGGGTCATGGCGGACAATCGTGATCAACGCACTTCAGAACGCACCGCACAATATAACTCTACGGATTTCGCTTGGGGCTGTACCCGCTGTTTCCAATGTAATGAAGTTTGCCCCGTTGGTGTGAATCCTTTGGATCGCATTAGTCAGATTAAACAAACTATCTTGAAGGATCACACGCTGATCGAGACTACACCCCAGCGCCACCGTTATACCTTGATCGAAATGGTCAAGGCAGAAGGCTGGGTTGATGAAAGTAAATTTGGTTTACAGGTGATTGGGAATGGCGGTAAAGATTGGCGGGGCATGTTGAGTTTAGCGCCGGTGGGTTGGCGGATGGTGACTCACGGTAAGATGCCTTTCCCTTGGGATTTCCAGCCATCACCAGGGGCGGCGCAAACTGGTCGGTTGATGGATACTGTGGCAACCTATCGCCAACAACAGGAGCAATCTCAAACTACTTCATCAGCTACTCCGCCTGAATCATCTAAGTAGCATGATTTTGGCTAGATCATCGATTTGGGTAATCTGATTCAGGAGGGCTAAATAGAGGGCTAAGTAATGGAAGAGTTATTAGAACTTAAAGGGTTACTGCTCAATGGCAATATCGCCGATGCTTTGCTCTTAGTGGAAGAGATGACGGAAATGAGCAAGGATGACAAACTGAATAAAATTTATAGCTTTGCTAAAGTCTTACTGCTTCATCTGATCAAACAGCGGGCAGAAAATCGCACCACACGATCTTGGGATCTTTCCATTAAAAATGCAGTAAGAGAAATCCAGCGCATTAATCAACGACGTAAGGCTAAGGGGAATTATTGCGAACCTGCGGAACTACGCGAGACCATAGCAGATGCCTATGATATTGCGTTGGATTTAGCTGCTGCTGAGGCTTTTGAAGGTAAATATGAATCGGTTGAGTTAGGGGCAATGGTGGATCGAGAGGTGATTATCGATCAGGCGATTGCGTTGATTTTGGCGGGTCATGGGTCGAGTTGAAATTTAAGGAATCATCAGTTATGGAAGAATTATTAGAACTCAAGGGATTTTTACTCAATGGTAATATCGCTGACGCTTTGCTCTTAGTGGAAGAAATGACGGAAATGAGCAAGGATGACAAATTAAATAGAATCTCCAGTTTTGCTAAGATTCTGCTATTACATTTGATCAAGCGCCAAGCAGAAGGACGGACTACGCGATCTTGGGATGCTTCGATTGAAAATGCTGTTTATGAAATTCAGAAAACGAATCGTCGTCGCAAAGCCGGAGGCAGCTATTTAACTAGCGATGAATTATGGGAAGCAATTGATGATGCTTATCGTGTGGCTCTGTCGGCGGCAGCGGCTGAGGCTTTTGGCGGTTGCTATACGGTTGCACAATTAGGGGCAATGGTGGATCGTGAGGTGATTATCGATCAGGCGATGGTTTTAGTATCTGGCAACTAAGAGCAGCTAAAATATTCACAAGTCATGGGAGTAATGATTAGAGGAGTTATGGAACCAGTTTCTTTATTAGTGGGTTTGTTGTTAGTTGTGGGTAGTGGATCGCTAACGAAAGTTGGAGAAAATATTACTGATGGAACGGTAAAACTAGCGCGATCATGGTGGTCAGTTCTCAAGCAAAAGGCTCCTGATACAGCTACAGTCAAAGCAATCAGTGCGGGGGAAGATTTTGATCCTCGTCAAGCGGTGATTGATGTGGAAACAATTGCCGATGATCCTGAAGTAACGGCACTACTGGCACAGGTGAAGTCATTGTTGGCAAGTAATCAGGAGTTGGTGGCTAAGGTGGAGGCTTTGCAAGGGCAACTTAATCAGGCAAAGTCTGAGAATCCCAACAAACTGGCTGAAAAGATTGGGCTTGTGGTAAAAGATGGTGGGAAAGTTGATATTCAAACATTCAATATGTAGGCAGTTATTTCTTTATGAATGAGCTAACCTTACAGCCGCCCATACCAGACCTTGCTTTAATCTTGCCAATGGTAAGAATTGCAGGATTTTGTCGTGACTGGCAGATTCAGGAACTCTATGTATTTGGTTCCATTTTACGGGATGATTTCAGTGAAGGTAGTGATATTGACTTTGTGTACAAGTTACTACCGAATGCCTCATGGAGTTTCCGTGATTTATTATCTGCTGAGCAAGCCCTATCAGTGATTGTCGGGCGGGCGGTGGATTTGGTTAGCTGCAACAGCATCGAGCGGGATCGCAATTGGTTACGCAGAGAAAGCATTTTAGGGTCAATGAAGTTGGTTTATGTCACACAATAGAGATCTTGAAGCAGTTTTAGATATTGACTATTACGGACGACAGGCAATCTCTTTTGTGGTTGGCTTAACACAGCATGATTTTGAAGAGGATGACAAAACAATTGCGGCGGTAATGTATGTAATCGCAATTATGGGTGAGGCTACTAAGCGCTTATCGAAAGAGTTCCGATTACAGCATAGTTCGATTCCTTGGTATGAAATTGCGGGAATGCGTGATCGACTGGTCCATGACTACAAAAATATCGATCTTGATATCCTGTGGCATATCGTCTCAGTGGAAATTCCCGTATTATTAGCTTGCTTAGGTCCGTTATTGCCGCAACGAGAGGCTGAGTAATGGCTGAGAATCCAAGTCAACCCGATGATGACATCCCTCAAAACACTCCTCAAAACACTGAGGATGAAAATAAAGACGATGACAATAAACTAGCTGACCAAATCGGAGTTGTGGCTCAGTCTGGTGGCGTTGTCAATGTCAATAATCTATTTATCGGCACTACCCCCCAAAACCAAAAATCAGACCACCATGAGCCATACTCCTACGATAACTTAGGGGATCGTGAAATTGATCGCAACAATGGCTTTCTGGGGCGTGATGCTGACTTAGACAAAATACATGAGTTATTGCAAAAGGAATCTCATCAAACAGATCATCTACCGACTGTGATAATTTTCGGCATGGCGGGGATCGGCAAAAGTGAACTAGCCCGACAGTATGGCAAATTACACCGTGCTGATTTTGCGGGTGGGGTGGGGATCTTTGACGCAGTAGAGTTTGGTGAACAAATCAGGGACTTTATCCAGCCGAGGTTTTGTGAAGATCTAGATTTACGCTATCAACGCAATCTCAAGGCACAGGTGGCAGAAGCTTGGCAAGCATGGCTAAATTTTTGTGGTACTGACCGATCAGCCCTGATCATTATTGACGATGTAACCGACTACCACAGCCAGGTTGCGCCCTATCTACCGCCGAAGTGGGGCAATCCCTGTCCGTTTCGGTTTGTGCTAACTTCGCGGTTCGAGTTGCATGGCATTGGCTCTAAATTAGAACTTAAGGAGTTAACCACCGAGGCAGCGGTACAAGTGCTGACCCAATGGGCTGATCCTCATCCCCAAAGCGTCACTGATCACCCTGATTTAGCCGCTAGGGTTTGTGAGCGGTTAGGTTGCTTACCTTTGGCGCTGACTCTAGTAGGCAGTTGGTTAAGTCTCACCGAGCGCCCTCTAACTGAAGCAGTTACCAAGTTAGAACAACAAGGCTTGGCTAGTCCGTTACTGGAACCAAATAAAAAATATGAGATGCGCCAACCTCCCAAGCAAGGGATACGGGCAGCACTCTCCATGAGTTGGGAACTCGCCTCCGCTGATGCCAAACAACTGGGGCGGGTTTTGAGTTTGTTTGAGCCGATTGATTTGCCTTGGGAGTTAGTCGAAGCAGTCACACAAGCCTATGCGCCAAAGTCCACCGCCCCACCACTGCATCAACCACCATTTCGTAAAACTTGGTGGCAAAGGCTTTGGGACTCGTTGGGGCATCTGCTGCGGGCATTTTTTCCATCCAAGCCCCATACTGTGCCAGTGGTACAACCATCTTCCGTAGTAATTGACGATCTCAGTGATGCCAAAATCATGTTGCGTAGACTGAGCCTGTTACAGGTGGTAGAACGGGGGCGAGTTTATCGACTGCATCGCCTTGTCCATGAGTTTTGTCATGCCCAGTGGCAAGATGCCGATCAGGAAGGTTGGCGGAATGCATGGTTACAGGGGCTGAGTGATCGTGCTAAAAAGGTTCCTCAATTTATCCCCCATGAAGCAATCCCATCATGGCAACTTCTGCGCCCCCATTTTGAGTCAGCCCAAAAAGTGGTGAGCAATTTGCGTAAATCTAATCCGAATCCAGACTTAACTACTATGGATAATATCCTCAGTGGTGGTTGTTTCCGTTTGGGGCGAGTCCAAATTTTTGAGGCAACCTATCGCAGGGCTAGGGATACCCATGATCAGGGTAAAGCGGCTTTGGCTGTGGGTGAATCGGCTATGGCTAGGACGTATTTTGCTGATGCGGTGGCGGGTTATCAGAGTGCTATTGAGCAGGCGCGGCTGGCTCTACCTGAAAACAGTATGATTTTGGCGGGTTATCTTCATAGGATTACTGTTTTGTTTTATGAATTAGGCAAATATAGAGAAGGCATTCCCCCCGCTGAAGAAGCTGTAAAAATCGCGAATCTTAAGGCAAGTCCTCTCAAGTTGGCAGTGTATCTCAACGATTTGGCTTTGCTTTACGACCATCAAGGCAAATACAGCGAGGCTGAACCTCTCTGTGTGCGAGCGTTCGAAATCTGGGAACGTCAACTAGGAGCAGACCATCCCCATGTCGCCGCCAGTCTCAACAATCTCGCATCACTTTACCGATTGCAAGGGAAGTACAGCGAAGCCGAACTGCTTTATATGCGATCGCTCGAAATCAGGGAACGTCAACTAGGAGTAGACCATCCTGATGTCGCCACCAGTCTCAACAATCTCGCATCACTTTACCGATTGCAAGGCAAATACAGCGAAGCCGAACCTCTCTGTGTGCGAGCGTTCGAAATCTGGGAACGTCAACTAGGAGCAGACCATCCCTATGTCGCCAACAGCCTCAACGGTCTCGCAGAACTTTACAAATCTCAAGGCAAATACAGCGAAGCCGAACCTCTTTATTTGCGAGCGCTCGAAATCAGGGAACGTCAACTAGAAGCAGACCATCCCTATGTCGCTCAAAGTCTCAACAATCTCGCAGGACTTTACTATTCACAAGGGAAGTACAGCGAAGCCGAACCTCTCTATGTGCGATCGCTCGAAATCAGGGAACGTCAACTAGGAGCAGACCATCCCGATGTCGCAGGTAGTTTGCTTAACTTGGCCGTGCTTTATCATGAAACCGCAAGACCCACCGCAGCGCTAAACTCGATCCAGCGAGCAATCCAAATCTATGAACAGGTGATCGGTGTTGAGCATCCAAATACCCAAGCGGCTCGGAGTTGGCTACCAGTTATCAAGGAAAAAGTAGAAAGGCTTCCGCCGTGAGCGTCGTTCGACTGAGCGCTCACGCCGAAGTCAGCCGAACGGAAAAAGGGGGATTTTTTACGTGGTTTCGCTGATGTTATTTTAGGAGTTAAAATTAGGGTAAACACCGCACCAGTCGTATAACGTTAAAAACAAGGAAACCAACAAAATGCTGACAAAAGCACAATTGATTCGGGAAATAGAAGATACACCAGTATTTATGCTGACAGAGATATTTAACTTTATCCAATTCATGAAATCCAAACAACCACAAATTGACTTTATGGAATTTGCAGGCATCGCTGCCGACGCAGCAGACATTATGCAAGAAATTGTCGAAGAAGCCGAAGCCAATCGAAAACTCGACTTGCATAGAATGGATAGTCTATGAAAAAAGCTCTCCTCGACACAAATATTATTTCCTACTTCCTACGTGGAAATCCTCTGGTAGTCGAAAATTTCCGACTTTATCGACAGCATTATTCTTATCTCTCGTTCTCAATCTTTACCTACTACGAAATCAAAAGCGGATTACTTTACAAAGATGCTCAAAGACAAATGCAGCAATTTGAACGTCTCGCTCAAGTAAGCGAAGTAATCCCTTATGATCGCGAAATCGCCGACACCACCAGCCAAATATACAACCATCTAAGAGCCAAAGGGTTAGCAATTGCTCCCATGGATTTATTTATTGGCGCTACGGCTGTCTATTGCGATTACCGTCTGATCACAAACAATACAAAACATTTCCAAAATATTCCCGACCTCGATTATGCTGATTGGTCTCAATGATTCTAGATAAAATGACAAAGAACGATTTTTGGTATGGTTTCGTTGCAGAACCACTTTTGGCGTGATCGCTCTCGATCATAGAAAAGCAACTAGGAGAAGACCATCCCTCTGTCGCCACCAGTCTTAACAATCTCGCATCACTTTACTATTCCCAAGGCAAATACAGCGAAGCCGAACCGCTCTATGTGCGATCCTTAGAAATTTTTATGCAAGTTCTTGGACAAGATCATCCCAATACTCAAACAGTCATGGTCTTTCTCATGATGTTGCGATTACAAATATCTACAGGCATGAGTTCTGAAGCATCACAACAAATGATCGCCAATAATCCTGATGGTATAATGCAACTACTGCAATCCATGAATCCTAACTCATAAGCCAAGAAATAGGAAAAATCAGATGTATCAAGTCACCGTTGATTATGCCAAACAGAACCTTGATGAACTATGCGATCTTGCCACCAAAGAAACTGAGGGCGTGGGTATTCTGCATCGCGATCGGGTTTATCGATTGATTACCCAAGAGGAATGGGAATCGCTAATGGAAACAGCCATGCTCATGCAAGTTCCCGATCTGCTTCAGCAAGTAGAAATAGCTAGACAAGAATATCAAGCAGGAAAAACATTCAGCATGGAGCAGATTTTTGGATGAAATCTTATCGAATTGTTTTCTCAAAGCAAGCCAAAAAAGATATTGACGAACTCACTCCAAAACAAAAAGCAAAACTGCAAGACATATTACAAAACGTCATTCTGCCTAATCCCTACATTGGCAAACCCTTAAAAGGTGATCTAAAGTGACTCTATTCCTATCGCTTGAGTCTCAAAGATCGCATTGTCTACGAAATCTATAACGAAGACTTAGTAATTCTCATCATCAGAGCAAAAACTCATTACGGGGAATGAGATGTGGTTTTGAATGGGCGATCTCGCAGGACTTTACGAATCGCAAGGGAAGTACAGCGAAGCCGAACCGCTCTATGTGCGAGCATTAGCAATTCTTGAAGTTTCGCTAGGCAATCATCATCCCAACACAAAAATAATTCGTGATAATCTCCAATACCTACGCCATAGACTTAATCAAACATCATGATCAACTAATCAGCGATGAGAACCGACACCCTCTTTTATCAACTCTTCCAGTCCTTCCACACACTCCTCTTTGAACTAATCGATCGCCCCATCACAGACGCGGAAGGCTATCAATTCAGCACCGTTGAAATCAAAGAAAAAGCATTTCGGTTTGATGGCATCTTCATGCCGATAGCCAACGATAAACCCATCTTCTTTATCGAAGTCCAATTTCAACCCAAAAATGACTTTTATTGGGAACTTTTATCGGAAATATTTCTGTATCTTAACCAATATCGCCCCACCCAAGATTGGCAAGCCGTAGCCATATTTGCCAAACATAATTGTGAGCCAGAAATTCCCAATCATGTGCAAGAGATGATCACATCTCATCGGATTATCCGCGTGTATCTAGAAGATTGGCTAGGCATAGAAACAAATTCCCTGACTATTGCCATAATTCAACTAATCTTAGCCCCAGAAACCCAAGCTCCACAAATAGCCCAACAAATTGCTAATAAAGTCCAGCAACAACCAAACACAGATTTACAAGCGCAAGTAGTAAAATTTGTAGAGACCGTACTTGTATACAAATTCCCCAAGTTAAGTCGTCAGGAGATCGAAGCCATGTTTACATACAACGATTTAAAAAACACCCGCGTCTACCAAGATGCGAAGCAAGAGGGCTGGCAAGAAGGTTTGCAACTAGGTCTACAACGACAAGTCGCCATGTTGCTAAAAATGCTAACCCGCAAGTTTGGACAATTAAGCCCCAGATTAAAAAATCGAATTACAAAATTATCAGTAACACAGCTAGAAAACCTCGCCGAAGCCATATTTGACTTACAAACTATTTCTGACTTGAATGCTTGGCTTAAAGCTAATTCTTAGCGATCGCATTACTGTACAAATCCCAAGGGAAGTACAGCGAAGCCGAACCGCTCTATGTGCGAGCATTAGCTATTCTTGAAGTTTCGCTAGGCAATGATCATCCCGACACAAAAATAATTCGCAATAGTCTCCAATACTTGGGAGATTCGGGGAAAGGGCAAACTTAAAAAATATGAAACTTCCTAATCCCGAACAAGCCATAATTGAATCTGCAAAACTATTTCAAAGAAAACTTCCCTCGTTTAGTCACCTGTTACATACCTTAAAAAGAGATTGTCATGAAATTATTAGATGTAGTCGCACTCTTGGAAGATGTCCCCAATTGTCACTTATATCGCGGACAAGTCGGCACAATCGTAGAAGTTTACGAACCTACAGTCTTTGAAGTCGAATTTAGCGACCTCAATGGAAGAGCTTACGCCATAGAAACTCTAACAGAAAGACAGTTAATGGTTTTATACCATCACCCCATCCCAGAAAGAGAATTAGTTGCTGCCTAGATTTGGATTGACTAGTATCAACAATCTCTCGCTTTGAGGCAGAAACTGTTAGGCGTTGTGAGTCCTGAAACATTACAACAAATGATGGCAAATAATCCTGATGATATAATCAGATTGCTAGAAGAAAACAAGCCCGAAACCTCGTAAAAAGAAAAAAGCACAAACCATCACAATCAAAAAATAGCCATGAACACAGCTACTAAAACCATCAAAGTTTACGATGAAATTGTTGACTTCATTGCATCTGGCACAACTCCCCAGAGCGTAATTGACTTCCATCTTTCTGAAACCGCCCAAGAGCGCTTAGAGGATTTAATATACAATGCTAAAAATAATGAACTTACGAAAGAAGATAAAGAAGAATTAGAAAAATATTTAGTATTAGAACATATCCTCAGACTCGCTAAAGCCAAAGCCTATAAATATATTGACACTGGAATTAAAGAAAATGCCTCGCTCTTACATTAGTGCTGAGTTGAGACGCTTGGTTGCACGGCGGGCAGATTACTCATGTGAATATTGCCTAATTACAGAAGAAACCACGCCATCTTGCCAAGTTGACCACATTATTAGCGTGAAACATGGCGGTGACTCCACAGCCGAAAATCTTTGCTATGCTTGCCTCTTCTGTAATTTACAAAAAGGTACAGACCTAGGCTCAATTAATTGGAGAAACGGAGAACTTGTCAGATTCTTTAATCCTCGCAAAGATTTATGGAGGGAACATTTTCAACTAGATGGAGCGATAATTCAACCAACTACAGATATTGGCGAAGTCACTGCAAGGATTCTTGATTTTAATAATACAGAGCGTATTTTAGAACGACAAATACTCATCGAAAATAACAGATATCCATCAACAGCAGCTAAAAAGAAAATGGGCTAAAGTCTCAACAATATAGATGATTCAAATAAAAAATATGGTTTCGACTACGCTCATCCAACTTACAATGATGGCTGAGCATAGTCGAAACCACCTCTACAAATTATTTCAAACAACTATATTGTCTCCAGTCTATTCAACTTAGCCGACCTCTACCACACAACGTCATCCCCAAGCTCTGCAATCCATCCAACGCGCCATCGAAATTTACGAACAAAACTAGGTACAGAGCATCCGGATACTCAAAATGTCATTGGTTGGTTGCAGCTGATCCAAAAAGCCCTACTTGTAACCCAACAAATAGGAAGAGATTTCCAGAATTAGTTTACCCTACCCGACTCGTCAAATTAGAACTAACACCACTGAAGAACACCCACGACAAAATAAAATTACTCACAAAGATCGCCAGTAAAGCCGTCACTACAGCGGTGGTAGTAGACTCCCCGACACCCTTCGCCCCGCCGCTAGTGCGTAAACCCCAATTAGTACCGATAACCGCAATTAAACCACCGAATACTGCGGCTTTGAGCATGGCAGCGATAATGTCCCAGCGCATCATAAATGCCTTAACCGAATTCAAAAACATTCCATAGGAAATGCCATACATCGACTGACAGATCAGCATTCCCCCTAACATACCCGTTAAAAATGACAGGATCGTTAACAGGGGCAGCATCGTCACACAGGCAATGAGGCGCGGGGTAGCGAGGTAGTCCACCGGATCAGTGCGCAAAACATACAGAGCATCGATTTGTTCCGTGACTTGCATCGTGCCCAATTCAGCCGCAAAAGCAGAACCAACCCGCCCCGCGATAATTACGGCAGTAAGTACAGGAGCCAGTTCACGGCTCAGGGCAATGGCTAAAACGCCCCCGATTGCCTGTTGTGCCCCAAAGTTAATAAACTCCTTCGCCACCTGGATCGTAAACACACCGCCCACAAAACTCGCGGTAATTAGGGTAATGATCAGTGATTCTGGACCAACCACAGACATTTGTTCTTTGATATTGCGCCAGTGCAGTCGGCGATACAGAAATATATGGGTAGCAATCTGCCCTAACAATAAAAAGCTTTGCAGCAGTTTCAAAACCCATTTACCAAATGTAGCCATGATGATCCTTGTCTGCGATGGTTTGCCCGAAGTATTTAGAAGTATTTCCTGGAAACGGTCAAAAGTTAACGGCTATTGTCGCATTTTTCCGGTGGCTCGAAAAAACACCACTGGCATCAGTCCTATTAGTGTCCTATTAGTAAAAAATCCTAAAGATTTCCTTTCAACCCTCCTCAAACCATCGCAATGTATTTTAGAGACAGCTAAACCATGATTCCCGCCAAATGCCACTATGCCTAGCCCGATGCTCACCATTCAATTACCCGATGGTTCTTTATCCTTGAGTTTGCCTATAGAAGGGGTAGAACGCCTGCAAACTGAACTGCAAGATCTCAAACACCGCCTGAGTGTGGTTGCCACCGAAGCCATTCCCAAAACCGATGCCAACGGTACCGCAGTGCGCACAAAGCCCCAACCCCAAGCCCCTTGGGAATACCAGCATATTGGGGATGTATTTGTCGAAGTATTTTGTAACCCCAATATTTGGCCCACACCTTTCGCCGCCAAAGTTTTGCTTACGGTGCGGGACGAACGCCTCAAACTCACTACCGAAGTGTCCCTTAGCCGCTTGATTGAAGATGTTAGTTCTTTCCTAGAGTAATCTTTGTTTAGCTTGTTTATTTAGTTTGTTTATTGAGCTTGATCCCATCTTGCTCCTGTGTTGATCTGGTTAAGGTTTAACCTAATTTTCGGATCGCTTAATCAGGGGCAATCAATCTGTATCATGATACTACTTGGGGTGATGGTGGTCGTCACCTCAGTAACTGGTTAACTCAACAACTGGTTAACTAGTGAGTACTTAATCGGTACTTGATGGGTGACCAATGGGGCATCAATGGGTAATTAACCTTTGCTGTAGGTCCACACTTACCCCTTAAACCTTCTCCTCAACCTCATTTCCCAGCACAGCCACTGGCTCAGGTATTGGTTTTGATCACGATGGTTTTGTGTGTTTGGTTACAGCCATATCTATGGGAGTTATGGCTTGATGAAACTATACGGAAACGTTGACAAAATTTAATATCAAAGTTAATTCGTCTCCTGCTAAATGTAATTTCTCAATGTAATTTACTCCATCAGCCAAATAAGGACAATCTATGACTTCAGGGACTTCGGACGCACTGGATTTGTGGCAACGTTACCAAGAATGGCTGTACTATCACCCTGAATTAGGGCTGTATGTCGATGTGAGTCGGATGCGCTTTGATGGGGCGTTTGTGGCGGCAATGGAAACGAAGTTTGCCCGCGCTTTTGCGGATATGCGTCAACTAGAAGCGGGGGCGATTGCTAACCCCGATGAACAGCGAATGGTAGGACATTACTGGCTCAGAGCGCCGGAAATGGCTCCTAGTCAAGAATTAAGCCGAGCAATTACCGAGACTCTAAGCCACATCCATGATTTTGTAACGCGGGTTCATAGCGGTGGTTTGTTAGCACCATCAGGACAGAAGTTTACTGATGTGTTATCGGTGGGGATCGGTGGCTCTGCCTTGGGTCCGCAATTTGTGGCGCAGTGTTTTGGCAGTGCCCAAGCCCCGATGGCAGTCCATTTTATTGATAATACCGATCCCGATGGTATTGAACTGGTGTTGGGCGAAATTGGCGCGAAATTAGCCACCACCTTGGTAATTGTCACCTCAAAATCTGGGGGTACGCCGGAAACTGCCAACGGTATGAAAGAGGTGCAGTTTGCCTTTAACCAAGCCAATTTAGACTTTACGAAGCAAGCAGTGGCGGTGACGGGGCAGGGGAGCAATTTAGAAAAATATGCCCTGAGTCAGGGATGGCTGGATGTCTTCCCCATGTGGGATTGGGTGGGTGGTCGCACCTCGGAACTGTCGGCGGTGGGTTTGTTGCCTGCGGCACTTCAGGGGATCAACATCGATGAAATGTTGGCTGGGGCGAAGATGATGGATCAAGCCACCAGAGTGGAATCGATTCGGGAAAATCCCGCAGCTTTGATGGCTCTGGCTTGGTATTTTTCCGGCAACGGCAAAGGGGAAAAAGATATGGTGGTTCTACCCTACAAAGACCGCCTGCTTTTGTTTAGCCGCTATTTGCAACAGTTAATCATGGAGTCCTTGGGTAAAGAAACCGATCTCGACGGCAATCGGGTTTATCAGGGGATCGCAGTTTATGGCAATAAGGGATCAACAGATCAACACGCTTACGTCCAGCAGTTACGGGAAGGTGTGCCCAATTTCTTTGCCACCCTGATCGAAGTCTTGCAAGATTCTAGTGGTACGATCCCCCACCCTGAAGTTGAGCCTGGGATCACTTCTGGGGACTATTTATCGGGATTATTGCAGGGGACGCGCCGCGCTCTCTATGAAAATGGTCGTGATTCTATTACAATTACGATCCCCGTTGTATCAGAGCGCCATGTGGGAGCGTTGATCGCTCTTTATGAGCGCACTGTGAGCCTCTATGCATCCCTGATTAATGTCAATGCCTATCACCAACCTGGGGTAGAAGCAGGCAAAAAAGCCGCTGGTAATGTGTTGAAATTACAACAGGCTTTGGTGGCAGCGGTTAGTGATGCTTCTGGTCCCCTGACGGTGGCAGCCATTGCGGATCAAATCAACGCCCCTGGCGAAGTTGAAACACTTTACTTTATTGCTCGTCATTTAAGTGCAAATGGCAAACTGATCATCAATGGCGATCGGCGGCAACCGGCAGAATTACTAATTACTGCGGTTAGGTAGTGTTGCTGAAGTGATTACAGTAGTAATTGCCTTTCAAGCAAAGCGCAGTTAAAGGGGGCAGCCCAAGAGACTGAATCAATCATTGCTGGACTCATAGGTCAAAACCTTGTATATCGATCTGTATCTAGAAACCGAGCCGCAAATTGCCCCATTCCTGAGTGAGACTAACTTAGATGAGGAGAGGTGGCAGTCCTGGTTTAGCGCTTGGGAACAACATCTGATCCCTAATCAGTTGGCGGCAGAACCTTGGGAAGTCTCGCTGCTGCTGACGGACGATGCAGGCATCAGGGAGCTAAATGCCCAATATCGGCAGATGGATCGACCCACTGATGTATTGGCGTTTGCGGCTTTGGAAGTAGATGCCCCTCCAGTGCCAGCGGAGTTTCTGGCAGAAGCGGAACCAACTTGTTTAGGGGATATTATTATCTCGATCCCCACTGCCCTGCGCCAGGCTCAAGAACAGGGGCATAGCCTCAGTCGCGAACTAGCATGGTTAGGGTGTCATGGTCTGTTGCACTTGTTGGGTTGGGATCATCCTGATGATGCGACTCTAGAGGCAATGTTGGCGGAACAAACCAAAATGTTAGGTTTGATTAGCCTTTAGGTGCGATGGTTGAGCCTGTGATTCCTGTAACTTAATTTGTTTGCTTACTTGTTTACTTGATTTGTTTGCTGAATCTATTGAGTGCCAATGAAGGTGATCTTGATGTCGAGTGAATTTCGCCACAATTCTAGCCACCATCACCCCAGCGGTGCATCTGTGCCACCAGAGATTGATCCCTATCTGCGCCCCTATTCATTTCAGATTGCCGATAGCTTGTTGACGAGCTTTCGGTTTGCGGCTCAGGGAGTAATTTATGCCTTTGTCACCCAGCGGAATTTTCGGATTCATGCCCTGATCGGGGCGGTGGCGGTGGTTTTATGTGTGTATTTGCGCCTTAGTTGGGTTGAATGTGGTTTGGTGGGGATTACCATCGCTTTGGTGCTGGTTTTAGAATTGCTTAACACTGCTCTAGAAGCCGTGGTAGATTTAACTGTGGGTCACGAGTATCATCCTTTAGCTAAGGTGGCGAAGGATTGTGCCGCTGGAGCAGTGCTGATTGCAGCGTTGGCGGCATTGGTCAATGCATCAATGTTGTTTTTACCGAAGTTATTGGCATTATGGAAGACTTTCATCGCGTAGGTTCGATCCTGAATCAGCGTTATCGGATTACGGGACAACTGGGGCAGGGGGCAACGGGGATCACCTACGGCGGGGAAGATCTACAAACTGAGTCACGGCGCAAGGTGGCGATCAAGACTTTATCTTTGCGACAGGTGGGGGAATGGAAAATGCTAGAGCTTTTCGAGCGAGAAGCTAAGGTCTTGGCGCATATCAGTCATCCCAGAATTCCTAAATATATTGACTATCTCACCGTTGACACGCCACAGGATCGGCGGTTCTATCTAGTCCAAGAACAAATCGATGGGGACTCATTGGCGACTTTGGTGCGGGATGGCTGGCGCACTGATGAGGCGACGGTCAAAGATATTGCGGCTCAGGTACTAGAGATTTTAATTTATTTGCATGGACTGATCCCGCCAGTGATTCATCGGGATATTAAACCGCAGAATTTAATTCGGAACCATGAAGGCGCGATTTATCTGGTAGATTTTGGAGCGGTTCAGGATTTATATCGGTACGGTACGGGCAATAGTTTTACGTTTGTGGGAACCCACGGCTATATTGCGCCGGAACAGTTTCAGGGGGCGGCTCAAGCGGCATCGGATCTGTACAGTTTGGGGGCAACTTTGGTGTATTTGTTGACCCATTGTCCGCCGGGTAATTTGCCGCAGCAGCGGATGAAAATTGATTTTCGGGCATTGTGTCATCCTTCCGCTGGTTTTGCCCAATGGTTAGATCGTTTGTTAGAGCCTGTGATCGAGGATCGTTTTAGTGATGCCATGATCGCCCTAGCTGCATTAAAGGCAATTGATCAACCTGTAAGCATTCCAGACAACCGAGATTTGACCTTAAGCGCACCAGACACCCCATCCCAAACCGCCGACACAGCACAAAACATCAACCCAGAAACTACCACGGGAAAAATCACGATCCCCTCAGGGCGAATTAAGCCCCCTTTAGATACGAGGGTGAAGTGTCAAATTACCCCAGAGCAAATTGAGGTGATTGTTCCCGCATTGGGTTGGCGTTGTTTGACTTGGGTTTATGGTGTGATGGGGGTGGGATGCTGGTGGCTGTTGCAAAATTTTGTGATGCCTTATTTTAATGTATGGGGTTTGCTGTCCCAGATTCCCGTCGGTCTAGCAATTTTAGTATTAGGGTTTATTACCCTGACCTGTGGCGCATTGTGGATCTATGCCTTGGTGGGAAAATTTGTAATTAAGATAAATCGAGAGCGGTTTGTTTTGCAGTCTTTTCTTGCAGGGGTGCCTATCAGTAAAGACCAAGGTTACACTAGCAGCATCACCAACATTGCCCAAGAAACTTTGCCTGACAGCAGTGTGCATTATGGAATTTGGGTGGGGGATAAAAAGTATCTTTTTGATTCTTTATTGATAGAAAGACCAGACTTAGAATGGATTTTGGGAGAGTTATATTACTTTTGGCAAGAATCGGAGAATTAATGCTCTGAAAAACCTGATAAATTTGGCAATATGGAAACAATAGCCTATAGTTTTTGATGTAGTTACTGTCATGGATTAAGGTACGGTACAACCGTTTTCGCCGGCTGTGTCTTATCGGCTGGCTTTTATGACCTGTTTTTTATTATTTTTATTAACTGTTTATTAACTGGCTTTCATTAACCAACTTTTCGCCATCAACTAGGGATGAATCATCGTGGACAGCAGTGTAAATCAACCAGAAGCTAAGTTAACCGATAACCTAGAACAGCCAAAATTCTGGGGCGGTGACCTGTGGGACCGGCTGATCGGTACGCCGCTGCGGTGGTGGTCTGACTTTTCATTACAAACCAAGCTGATGGCACTGATCACGCTGTTGGTGTCGTTGCTGATGAGTGCCGTCACTTTTTGGGCAGTGAATGACATTCAAATGGATGCTCGTCTCAGTGATACGCGGTTTGGTAAAGACTTAGGAATTTTGCTCGCTGCTAATGTCGCTCCTTTTGTGGCGGAAAATAACCTCGAAGAAGTAGCACGATTATCGAAAGAATTTTACGACAACAGTTCCAGTATTCGCTACATTCTCTATGCCGATCCCACCGGAGAAATCTTTTTTGGTATTCCTTTTACTAATAGTGAAGTCCAAAACTCCCTGAGTATTCGGCGGCGGATTCAGATTCCCGAAGAGTCCAAATCCCACAGCGAACGCCCGCGAGTTCGGCAACACAATACACCCCAAGGACAAGTCACCGATGTATTCGTTAATTTAAATCACAAAGGTAGACAATTGGGAACCTTAGCGGTGGGAATTAATCCTAATCCGACGGCGGTGGCTTCATCTAATTTGACGGTGGATGTGACCACAGCAGTGTTTGTTTCCATTTGGGCAATGGTGATTTTAGGGGCGGCTTCTAATGCCGTGACGATTACTCGACCAATTCGGGAATTAGTCAGTGGTGTCCAAAGCATTGCTAGTGGTAATTTTCAACAAAAGATTGATTTGCCATTTGGTGGAGAATTGGGGGAATTAATTCTCAGTTTTAATGAAATGGCGCAGCGCTTGGAACGGTATCAAGAACAAAATATTGAAGAAATTACCGCTGTCAAAGCCAAATTAGAAACTCTAGTGGCAACTATTGCCGATGGTGCGCTGTTATTGGATTCTGATTTACGGATTATCCTGGCGAATCCGGCAGCAGTAACCATGATGGGCTGGGATCAACTAGCAGAAAATGGCAAGCTAATTGGCAATAGCATGATTAATGTGATGCCTGACCGATTACGGGAAGAGTTAAGCCGTCCCCTCGCCCAAATTAGTGCAGGAGAAAGAGAAGGCGGTGAATTTCGGATTATGGCTTCGGCAGATAAAGGTGATGCTCTTTCCCATGCATTACGGATTTGGATTGCTAGCGTGGTCAGTACCAGTAATACCGTTAAGGGGGTGGCGATTACGGTGCAGGATATCACTAGGGAAGTGGAACTGAACGCCGCACAGGGCAGATTTATCAGTAATGTGAGCCACGAGTTACGCACGCCATTATTCAATATTAAATCTTTCATTGAGACCCTTCATGATTATGGTGATGATCTCAGCCCAGAGCAGCGACAGGAATTTTTAGAAACGGCAAATCGGGAAACGGATCGGTTGACTCGATTAGTGAATGATGTGCTAGATTTATCGCGATTGGAATCAGGCAGACAATATCAATTTACCGCTGTGGATTTGTCTCAGCCCATCGAGCAAACCCTGCGCACCTATCAATTGAATGCAGCTTCTCAAGAGATCATGCTTTCCCATGAAATCGATCCTAATCTGGAACCAGTGTGGGGGAATTACGATTTGTTATTGCAGGTATTCTCTAACTTGGTGGGGAATGCATTGAAGTTTACGGAAGCCGGAGGAGAGGTGAAAATTCGTGCCTATCGTTGGCAGAATAACCATACAACCCAGCCCCATCGAGGCATTGAGCGCGTCCGTGTAGAAATTTCTGACACTGGTATCGGTATTCCTGTGGAAGATCAGCAGAAAATCTTTGATCGGTTTTTCCGAGTGGAAGATCGGGTGCATACCCTTGAGGGCACTGGCTTAGGTTTATCGATTGTACGGAATATTATTGAGAAACATCACAGTAATATTTCTCTCCAAAGCGCTCCGGGTGAAGGTACTACTTTCTGGTTTGACTTAAGTTTCTATCAAGAAAAATGTGATTTGGAAGTGGCAGGCATTGAGATTTAGTCAATATTTTTAGTTAATATTTGCTAGATTCAGTGAAACTACCAGCGAATATATTTAGCTTGTAATGGCGGTCGCTTCGATTTAGAAGATTTACTCGTGGGTTTTGTCCCATAGGGCACTGTGTCGGGATCTTCTGGTTCATCATCATCTGGCGCGTCATCGTCCCAATCGTCATCATATTCTTCTTCCCATTCATCTTCAGATTCCCATTCTTCTGATTCGTCGATCCAGTCAGGTTCTTGGGATGACGGACGCTTTTCTCTGATGGGTTGCGGTGTAGGGGCTGGATCAGGGGGAATCTTTTGGGAATCCCGCATGGAAATCCTTGGGCTAGGAGATGGACTAGGGGACGGATTACCGGTTTGCGCTTTAGTTGTATCCCTAGGTGTATCCTTCAGTGGTTCCGAGACTTTCACAGGATTGTCATACCTATCTCCCCCCCGCTGATTTGCCGATTGGGTTGGCGGTTTGTTTTGAGGGGGATTATTTTGAGGAGAGTTAGGTTTAGTTGAGGGCGCATCTGGAGCATTAGCCGAACTATTACCCCAGCGTGGTGTAGTTTGAGCCGCAGTACCAAAACGGTTTGCATTTGCCCAACTATTCACAGCGCTAATAGTCCACGCCACAATCAAGCCACTACCGAACGCAATCGCCATCAATAGGCTTAGGGGTAAAGCTACTGATGTCATCCCCAAGAAGCTCACGGCAAGGTTAATCTGCCAATTTTGCACCAAGACCGCTGCCCCAATCACGATCAACAGCGCAATTACGACAAACTGCCAAATAAAATTTAGCTGAGAAGGTTTAGGTCTGTGGGGCGTTGGGTACGGCATAGATATGAAGTGATATATTCTTGGTGGCTAATGGATCGTTGGGAAGACTGGCATTTTAGGGCAAGGAGCAAGATTTCTGGGGCGAGATTTTTAAGGTTTAAGTTGTCGTAATGGGTTTATGTTTGAAGTTTTATGAACGCAAAACCATAATTAATCTATCTTAGGGTAGACCTAACGCCACAAAACTCGCTAAGATGGGAGCATCAGATAAATTCATGGTATACCATCAGTTTTTCCGTGGTGATCCAGTCTGTAGTGAATCGAGATGAGTGATCGAGACGGGCATTGGTGAACAGCATCACAGTTTTTGGACTATTCTTTCAGCCGCTTCTTTAACCATTTTTTCGACCAGTTTCTAGATACGTTACTTAGAACGTTTGCCACAATGACGATTATCCCTTCCCAAGCCGTATTAACCAGTACTGAAACCACCGCCTCTAGTAGTACCACTGGTAATTTACCTGCCAATAACTTACCTGCTAATAATTCAGCTACAAGTAATTTAGCTGTCAACTTACCCGCAGTTTATGGGGTAGTGCAGTCTTGGCGTTTCGGTAAATCCTTAGGTATTGATCCCATTGGCAGCATTTCCACCTGTTCGTTTGACTGTGTTTACTGTCAGCTAGGGGAAATTGAGCGCAAAACCCATGAACGGCAGCTATTCGTACCTACGAGCCAGATTTTGGCAGAATTAGCACCTTTTGCCCCTTGGGATGTGGATACTATTACCCTCAGTGGCAGTGGTGAGCCAACCCTCGCCGAGAACCTGAAGGAAATTATTACCGCGATTAAAGAATTGACCCATAAGCCTGTGGGTGTTTTAACCAATGGTTCGCTCTTAGGGGAAGAAGCGGTGCGAGATAGTCTTTGTGCAGCGGATTGGGTGGCGGTCAAAGTGGATGCGATGGATGAGGAACGGCTATATGCGTTGAATCGTCCTTCTTTTCTGTTGGATCTGTTCTGTTTTTGGAAAGATCTAACTCAATTCAGAGCGGAATATCAAGGGAAACTGGTATTTCAGACGATGCTGTTACTGCCTTGGAATGCCGCAGAAGAGGCGCGGTATTTGGAAGCGATTTATAAGGTCAAGCCCAATCTAGTGCAGTTAAATACCCCTAGTCGCCCTAAACCCCTACGGCGCACAATAGCGGGGCGCGGCAATGACCAACCGGAAGGGAAAATGGTTAAGCGGGTGTCAGAGGAATATTTAGCGGAATTTGCGGAACGGATTGAACGGAATACCCATGTACCGGTGCAGTTGAAGAGCGGTGAGGGAGGGGTGAGATTTATTTGATAGATTGCATTTGAGGTAAGAAACAAAGGGAAGAAAAACAGTGATTGCTGATCAACTGTTGCTCCTAATCCCTAGCTACTCATAATGTGACCATATTGAGACGACTCTGACAGTTTGAGTTTCCTCATAAACTGAATAAACTAAGCGATGTTTGGTAGTGGTGCAAAGTAATGTTTAGGCTGTAAATTAGAATAGTCAATCGTTTGCAAAATTTTTATGAACTGTCCAAAATGTGAATCGGCTAAAATTATCAAATATGGAAAAACACACTATGGTAAACCCAGATTCAAATGCCAAGATTGTGGATGACAGTTTGTGGAGAATCCGACCAGACAACCTATTGATGAGGCTACCCGAAACTTGGTTGACAAGTTATTACGGGAACGCTTGGCTTTAGCGGCAATTGTGAGGGTAACAGGAGTTTCAGCAAGGTGGTTACAAATCTATGTCAATGAGAAATATGAAAAGACACCACAAGAGGTTAGAGTTACTTAAAAAAAGCTAGGAAAGTTAACAGTTCAATTAGATGAAATGTGGTC
>JBIKNH010000036.1:0-26301 GCA_044358815.1 Pseudanabaenaceae cyanobacterium
CGGGAAAACGAAATTCAACCCCTTGCGGCGGCGATTCATAGTGCCATTGCGAATGATCAGGGTTATATTTCTTCGGCTCTGTTGGCTCGGTTTGATGATCTACAAACTTTCCCTCGTTTGCCTTTTGAGCCAATTGACAAGGCTACCTATGATGCTGAAGTAGCCAAAATGCACCAACGTCGCCGCGTCGATAACTTCCAAACTGCTTTGATTAAATATGATCAGGGTTTCTTGGTGGAAGCGGGTCCGGCGGGTTGTGATTCTGATAAGTGTCTGATGCCGGAGCAGGGTAAGAGTTAAATAGTAAAGCCAATCAAAGGGAAACGTAAAATGGGAAAGAGGTACTGCTTCTTAACTGTTTTACTTTTTCCTGTATAGTCAATCAAATTAAGAATGGCATGTTATTCGGGGTCATTGTCAGACAAAATGTCTCACCTACGACCGATAAAGAAACGTGGAATGGACATCTTGTCCGTTGATCTACTTAAAAGAATGTTCCAAAACTATTTGAAATGACTATATATCTATAACTCTGTTTTGAATAAATCCCTCAGTGAGTTCTGAGAAGGTTAACAGACTGATTTGGAGGTGAATTTGGACTAAAGTTCTGTAAAAATGGCAAAAGATATTCCACTAAACTTAAGGGCGTAACACCTCGTTCCGTATAGAGTTGAGTCAAATAGATTGCTGTTTGAGCGTGCCAAACGGTACTCTGGATTGCCGCATCCTTTGGTGTCATACCCTGAGCAATTAAGCCGCCAATCATGCCCGCTAAAACATCGCCAGTTCCCCCTCGCGCCAATGCTGGGGTACTTTCAGGATTCACCCATAGGCGTGGTGATAGTGGGGATGGTTCTGAACCATGACATACTGACCCAATTAAAGTCCGCGCTCCTTTTAGGACGATGGTAATTGATTTCTGATGTAATGGCGCTAGCTTATCTAGAGCGGTTTTGAGTTGTGTAAAACGGTCACTTTGATCGTGGGCAATATTCGGAAATAAGCGTTTAAATTCGCCCCAGTGGGGGGTTAACACCAAGTGTGGCGGAAATTGAATTGATTCCAATAATTTTAAATTTTTTAAATTCGGTTGTGAATTAGATTCCCATAAGGGCAAATATAACTGTGATAGTAAATTCAATCCATCTGCATCTAGTACTAGAGGTACCGCATATTCATGGCTAAATCGGATTATATTTTGAACTATTCCTAAAGTTTCTAAAGATAAACCACAACCACAAACTATTGCCTGATAACGATTTTGCTCAAATTCACGAGTTAAATCTGGGAGTTCTTTAATTGCTCCACTTTCTGTTTCTGGACAACCTACAACTAAGGCATCTGGAATCTTTTCTAAAATCAATTGTCTTAATGATTTAGGTACACACACTGTGATCATGCCTGTGCCCATTGCCCGCGATGCCAGTGCTGCCAATAATGCTGCCCCACCATATTTCACGGAACCAACCACCAGCAAAACCTGACCCTGACTATATTTGTGAGCTAAGACGTGACGTTTATATTGTGCCAGATCTTCCAATATTGATCTGGGGGAAATTCGCCGTGGGAAATGATTTTGATGCAGGTGGACTTCTATCATCAATTTAGGAATATCGAAATCAATTCCAATTAACTCTCCGATATAAGGAACTGCATTTTCTGCAAATAGTCCTTGTTTCCACATTCCCAAACAGAAAGTATGTTGCGCTTCCAGTGCCATGCCCATCACTGCCCCCGTGTCAGTGTGAATCCCAGAGGGCAAATCAATACTAACCAAGGGCTTTTCCCATTCATTAATCCCAATAAAAATCTGGGCTAATTCTCCTTGAATTTCTCTGTCTAAACCGAAACCAAATATTCCATCAATTAACACATCACAATCAGCTAATTCTTGCCATGATGTTGTAGGGATTCCCAATGCACGGGCATAACAGCTATGAACTTTCGTTAATGGTTTCGGTGTGCGATTAATCGGATAACAGAGTCGCACTTTATAGCCCTGATGCCATAATTCGCGAGCCACTACCAAAGCATCTCCGCCATTATGCCCCACCCCGACCAAAATACCAACTTTAGGGAATTGCACTAGGGGATATAATTTCTGAAACTGCTGACTAATTTTCTGTCCCACTTTTTCCATCAATGCCGCCACTGGCATTCCTGCTGCGAACATGGAACCTTCAATATGAGACATTTCTCTAGCATTAACGAGACGTGGGTCTAACTGGTTATCTATCATCATTCGAGCTAAGGGTGATACATCCTGATCAGGTAAATCTCAATCTGCTAAATCCGAAATAGACTAACCACCCCACCAAGGTTTTAATACCACAGGTCAGGGGTGGTTAGATTGTTTAAGAGTAATTTAGGAAGCAATTTGATTTAAAACGTATTGATTTAAAACGTAATTGAAAATGTCTCTGATTTGGGTAGAGCAAACTTTTCCTAAAATACTCTTAAGTAGAATTTGCGCTGTGTCTTAGGTACGGGCGTAGGCTGCCATCGGTTCCTTAATCAACTTGATATAAAGATGCTTGAACGTGGAGCGCACCACTCGCGGCAAACCAAAGTCAATCGGCATAATTGAATCGGGTAACCGCCAATCGTTCATCTGCCAACTTTCCAGCGGATCACCAACCCAAGTTAAATCGGTCAACTCGCCACATAAACCCTGTGCCATCATTTCCTTCGCAATGGGGACGATTTCCGGATCTACTTGCAGAATGGCTAAGACTGCCCGATCTAAAGCGAATACATCGCGGGATGCCCCCAGAACTCCCAAATGACGCGGCTCACCACCACTAGGTCCATTGCCCTCATGGCCAATAATGCCATCGATAATCGTCAATTGTGGATTAATTGTTTGGGCGGTCTCAATCAACATCTGGGCAAATCGTTGGGGATCTTTGCCTGCTTCCATGTGCCACCAGGCTTTCATTTTGCCAGGGACACAACCAAACAGATTTTTGACCCCTAAAGTTACGGTCAATTGCATGTGGGATTTAACTTTGGGCAAATTAATCACCACGTCCGCCCCCATCGCTTCTTTGCTGAGGCGTAAATGCTGTAACGCGCCGCCCGTGGCATACCGATCGCCGTGAAATTCCACTAGGGGTAAATCTAACTCCTCAGCCACCGCCAGCAAACCATTGGCTTCAGCAACTCCCTTCACACTGCCAAACGCCGGACTATCCCCTAGAAAAGGTTTACCCCCTGCCTCTTGGACTAATTTAGCCACACAGTAGACAATTTCGGGGCGGGTGGTGCATTCTTTCGTCGGTCGTGCCCCTGTGAGCAAATTGGGTTTGAGCAATACCCGATCCCCTGGTTTAACAATGCTGGTCATGCCCCCTAGAGGCTCTAGGACTTCACGCATTAAGGGCAGCAGCGCGGCATAGTCGTAACTGTGAGCTTGACGTAAACTAACAATGGGTTTCATAGGATTATGACTATAAATTGACTAAGGAGCCGGATCAGCTACTGGATATCTAGTGATGGATAGCTAAATAGCTAAGATTGGATAGCTGGTTTTGCAGTACTTGCAATGTATCTAATTAATCCCATCGTACCCAACCCCATCACAACTAGCCAAATAGGTAATTTGGTTTAGGGTAAGTCTAGGGTGAATTATTCTAGTTTCCCTATGTCTCAATGTCCCATCCTGAAATTCCCTATATTTTTCCTATATTCCCTGTCCTTTAACGTCTCCCCTACCGTCCCTAAATCTAACATCCCCAAATAATGCCCCTACGCACCATCTTCTTCGGCACACCAGAATTTGCCGTCCCTACTTTAACCAAACTAATTGACAGCCCCGACATTGAAATCATCGGTATTGTTACCCAACCCGATGCCCGTCGCGGTCGTGGTAATCAGTTGTTAGCGCCTCCGGTGAAAACTGCTGCTTTAGAGCGGCGGCTAACTTGTCCCATTTGGCAACCAGAACGGCTGAAAAAAGATGAAGCAGTTTTGAGTGTTTTAGCAGACTTAGCTGCCGATGTGTTTGTGGTAGTTGCCTATGGACAGATTCTCTCACAAAGAATTTTAGATTTGCCCCGCTATGGCTGCATTAATGTGCATGGTTCACTCTTGCCCAAATATCGGGGGGCGGCTCCTATTCAATGGGCGATCGCCAATGGTGAGACGGTCACAGGGATCACAACGATGCAAATGGACGCTGGTATTGATACCGGAGCCATGTTACTCAAAGCCAGTTTAGAAATTAGCCCCGAAGACAACAGCGAAACTCTCAGCGCCAAATTAGCGGAGATAGGCGGGGATTTGCTTTTACAAACTTTGGGAAATCTCTCGCAAATTGCACCCGTGCCCCAAGATGATAGTGCTGTTGCTGCTAACTGCAAATATGCGCCGATGATCACCAAGGAACAGTTTATTTTGGATTGGTCTAGGTCCGCTGTTCATATCAATCAACAGATCCGTGCCTTTTATCCCAATTGTTACACCACCTATCAGGGGCAACGGCTGAAGGTGTTGGCTACCACACCAGAATTAACGACAGACTCAGAGGCAATCAGTGATCATGGACATCCTGGGACAATTACTGCGATTCGTAAAGGTAGCGGCTTTGTGGTCAAAACTGGCACAGGTGATTTAGTGATCACCAGCGTTCAGCCCGCAGGGAAAAAAATTCAGTCGGGGTGGGATTTTGCTAATGGCGCACGGTTACAGGTGGGGACGGTGTTGGGGCAACCTGAGTAAAATCCAAGTCAAGTAAACTGCCAAATCAACCACCAAAAATAAACAACTAAAAAACAAACAGAGCCAGCATCCAATGCATAGCTCTGTTTAGTTTAAGAAATTTAGATGTATATCAGCGGGAATTAATTCACTCCAGCCAATAACTAGGTCTAGGTAAAGTCTAGGTAAAACCAAGCCTAGCTACAATTCAGCGTAGCTAAAACTAAGCCCAATTCTTCGCCACAACTTCAGCAAGGTCAACCACCCGTTGGCTATAACCCCACTCGTTGTCATACCATGCCACAACCTTAACCAAGTTACCACCAACGACCATTGTCAAAGCTGCATCAACAATCGAAGATTCGTCAGTACCACGGTAGTCAATGGAAACCAAAGGCAAGTCACTGTAACGCAGAATGCCCTTCATAGGACCTTCAGCAGCAGTGCGCAGGGCTTCATTCACTTCTTGGGCAATGGTAGATTTTTCGACTTCAGCTACGAAATCGACAACAGACACGTTAGGTGTAGGGACGCGCAACGCAATACCATTGAGCTTACCAGCCAACTCAGGCAATACCAAAGCCACAGCCTTAGCTGCACCAGTGGAGGTGGGCACAATGCTCAAAGCCGCAGCACGGGCGCGACGTAAATCGCGGTGGCTAGCATCGAGCAAACGTTGGTCGCCAGTGTAACTGTGGGTGGTGGTCATCACACCCTTAATAATGCCAAAATTCTCGTGTAACACCTTAGCTACGGGAGCCAAACAGTTGGTGGTACAGCTAGCATTACTGATGATGTGGTGCTTGTCATGTTCATACTTGTCAGCGTTCACACCTACCACAAAAGTCCCGTCTTCATTTTTACCAGGTGCGGTAATCAAAACTTTCTTGGCACCAGCATTGATGTGTCGCGTAGCGCCTACTTTGTCTGTAAAAACACCAGTAGCTTCAATGATCAAGTCTACGCCCAAATCCCGCCAAGGCAGGTTATCAGGATTGCGATCCGAAACAGTTTTGATTTTGTGACCGTTAACCGTGATCGAGCTATCATCCGATGAAACCTCACCACCAAATCTGCCCAACATGGAGTCATAGCGGAGCAGGTGGGCGTTGGTATGGGGATCAGAAGTATCGTTAATCGCGGCGATTTCTAGTTGTGTTTCTTTTCGCTCAGCCCAGCATCTGATGAAGTTACGGCCAATACGTCCGAAGCCATTAATCGCTACCCGAATAGTCACTGCTTATTGCCCTTTTTATACAAGAATTTAACAAAGTTACAACCTGAAGCTTATGATACCGAAAAACCGTTGCACTTTTTGCTCTATGACTAGGGCAATTTTTGTCTAGCGATCCCCGTCATTGTCGTTACAAAGCTCAGTGTGCTTCCGATGCAATAGCAGGATTAGCTGAGAAGCCCACCCTATACTCGTCTGCGACTTAGGGCTGGGAGTCGTCACTCTCCAAACTGTTCTCCCCCGTTTGATTGCCCCCGATCAGTGTCAAAATGCTAAGACATAACTGATTCAATAACGCTCATAGAAACGTTTGTTACCATGTCCGATAACCTTAGAAGTCGTGCCATTACTGGCGGTGTAGCTCGCTCCCCTAACCGCGCTATGTTGCGTGCTGTGGGCTTTAACGACGCAGATTTTCAAAAACCCATCGTCGGGGTTGCCAGCGCCCATAGTACGATTACCCCTTGCAACATGGGCATTGCGCCCCTGGCGATCCGCGCCGAACAAGGCATTCGTGACGCAGGTGGGATGCCCCAAATATTTGGCACTATCACCGTCAGCGATGGTATTTCTATGGGTACTGAGGGGATGAAATATTCCCTAGTTTCCCGTGATGTGATCGCCGACTCCATCGAAACCGCCTGCAATGCCCAAAGTATGGACGCAGTATTAGCCATCGGGGGCTGTGACAAAAATATGCCCGGCGCGATGATTGCTATGGCACGGATGAACATTCCGGCAATTTTCGTCTATGGCGGCACCATCAAACCTGGTCACCTAGAAGGGGAAGACTTAACCGTAGTTAGTTCCTTTGAAGCGGTGGGACAATATAGCGCTGGTCGCATTGATGAAGTGCGCTTGATGTCTGTCGAACGCAATGCCTGTCCAGGGGCTGGCTCCTGTGGAGGGATGTACACCGCTAATACCATGTCATCAGCGTTTGAAGCGATGGGCATGAGTTTAATGTATTCTTCCACCATGGCTGCCGAAGATGCCGAAAAAGCCACCAATACCGAAGCAGCGGGACACGCCCTGGTTGCTGCCATCACTAATAATCTGCGTCCTCGGGACATCATCACCCGCAAATCCATTGAGAATGCTATTTCTGTGATTATGGCGGTGGGTGGTTCCACTAATGCCGTCTTACACTTCCTTGCCATTGCCCATTCCGCTGGGGTGGAGTGGACCATTGACGACTTTGAGCGGATTCGCCAACGGGTTCCTGTACTGTGCGATCTCAAACCGTCGGGACGTTATGTCGCTACAGATTTACATAAAGCTGGTGGCATTCCCCAAGTCATGAAAATGTTACTGGTTCACGGTTTGCTTCACGGGGACTGCATCACCATCAGCGGTCAAACCGTCGCTGAACTACTGAAAGATATTCCCGACGAACCACGGGCGGATCAAGATGTAATTCGTCCTTGGGATCGTCCCATGTATGCCCAAGGTCACCTCGCCATTTTGAAGGGTAATCTTGCTGAAGAAGGCGCAGTAGCCAAAATCACTGGCGTTAAAAATCCTGTGATTACCGGACCAGCGCGGGTGTTTAATTCCGAAGAAGAATCAATGGATGCGATTCTCAGCGGCAAAATTAACGCCGGAGATGTACTAGTAATCCGTTATGAAGGTCCTAAGGGTGGTCCAGGGATGCGGGAAATGTTAGCCCCCACCAGTGCCATTATCGGCGCAGGTTTGGGTGACTCAGTGGGTTTAATCACCGATGGACGTTTCTCCGGTGGCACCTATGGGATGGTAGTCGGTCACATTGCCCCTGAAGCCTATGTGGGCGGCACGATTGGCATTGTGGAAGAGGGAGACAGCATCACCATTGATGCCTATCAGCGGTTAATCCAGCTTAACGTCCCCGAAGAAGAGATTGCCCGCCGCAAAGCCTCATGGGTGAAGCCTGCGCCCCGTTATACCTCTGGGGTTTTAGCTAAATACGCCCAACTGGTCAGCACTAGCAGCAAGGGAGCCGTAACGGATTTGAATTTAGCTCCGTAATTTAGCTCTGTAAGGGATTTCTAGCCAAGTAGCTAACCTTTCTAGCTAATCTTTAATTCCACTCATAACAAGAAGTCCATACTCCCTACAATCAGGAAATATGGGCTTCTTTTAGTTAGTTTTTGACCACTGCCTAGGGATCAATTACGAATTATCAATAGCCAATTCTTAATTAACTAATTGAGTAATTGCGAATTAGATTAATAATCGAAGTCACCACCAGCAGCCATAGCGCCACCGCCACCGGCAGCCTTATCTTCAGGCTTGTCTACAACGATACATTCGGTGGTCAGGATCATTCCGGCAATAGAAGCCGCATTCTGTAAAGCAGAACGAGTTACCTTCGCAGGGTCTACAATACCAGCGGTGAGCATATCTTCAAATTCACCAGACACAGCATTGAAGCCAATATTGAAATCCTTTTCACGAACGCGCTCGGCAATTACTGCACCATTGAAGCCAGCATTTTGAGCAATGCGCTTCACAGGAGCAGTCAAAGCACGGGACACGATTTGTGCGCCGGTCAGTTCTTCGCCACTGAGGTTAGCTGCTGCCCATTCTGCCAAAGCTGGAGCCAAGTGAGCCAAGGTTGTGCCACCACCAGGAACGATACCTTCTTCTACCGCTGCCTTGGTTGCGTTGATGGCATCTTCGAGGCGTAACTTCCGATCCTTCATTTCGGTTTCGGTTGCTGCACCCACCTTGATCACTGCCACGCCGCCAGCCAACTTAGCCAAGCGCTCTTGCAGCTTTTCCTTGTCAAAGGAAGAATCAGACTCGTCAATCTGACGGCGGATTTGTTCACAGCGTGCTTTTACGCCAGCTTCATTACCTTCAGCAATGATGGTGGTGGTGTCTTTGGTGATGGAAATGCGACGGGCTTTACCCAACTGATCCAGCTTCACTGCATCCAGACGCAGCCCAGCATCTTCGGTGATCAACTGACCACCAGTTAATACGGCAATGTCTTCCAATAATGCTTTGCGGCGATCGCCAAACCCAGGAGCCTTGATAGCACAGATGTTTAAAGCACCGCGCAGACGGTTTACTACCAATGTTGCCAAAGCTTCTTTTTCAATGTCTTCAGCAATGATTAACAGAGAACGACCACCGCGAGCTACTTGCTCCAAGATAGGAATCAACTCTTGAACCAAACCAATCTTCTTGTCGGTAATCAGCAAGGCGGGTTCTTCTAAAACTGCTTCCATGCGCTCGGTGTCAGTCACGAAATAGGGAGAGATATAACCCTTCTCAAAACGCATCCCTTCGGTAACTTCCAATTCGGTAATCATGGACTTACCTTCTTCGAGGGAAATCACCCCTTCCTTACCAACCTTATCCATTGCGTTGGCAATCATTGCGCCCACTTCTTCGTCATTACCGGCGGAAATCGTTCCCACTTGAGCAATGGCTTTGGAATCAGAAATCGGCTTGGCGTGTTCCTTAATTTTGTCTACCAAGAAAGCCGTAGCCTTGTCGATACCACGCTTCAGGGAGATGGCATTAGCACCGGCGGCAACGTTACGCAAACCTTCCTTAACAATGGCATGGGCTAAAACGGTAGCAGTGGTAGTACCATCCCCAGCGGCATCATTGGTTTTAGAAGCAGCTTGACGAATTAAAGATACACCGGTATTTTCTACGTTATCTTCCAATTCGATTTCTTTGGCAATGGTTACGCCATCGTTAACGATTTGAGGAGCGCCAAATTTCTTCTCTAGCACTACGTTACGCCCCTTAGGACCTAAGGTAATGGCTACGGCTTCTGCTAAAATGTCCATACCACGTTCGAGGGCGCGACGGGCATCTTCGTTATAAATAATCTTCTTAGCCATGGGAATCTCCTAATATATTGAGAATTGAGATTGAGACGATGTATTGAGAATGGAAGTAATTGGGATTGCCAGTAGAATTACTGTTGGGATTGCTGACATGATTGCGAGTCCCAGGAGCATCACAGCATCTATTAGTTTCTGAACCATCAATTGCAGAGTTTGGTTAGAGCTAATGAATGCACCGTGATTTCAACGAGAACGCTCACAATCCGCTATCACCTAGTCAACCACAATCGCTAAAATGTCCTTTTCGGTCAACAGGATATATTCTTCGTCACCGACTTTAATCTCAGTGCCAGCGTACTTGGAATACAACACCTTATCCCCCACCTTTACCTCTAGGGGAATCCGTGCGCCCTTATCATCGAGCTTGCCAGGACCTACCGCTGCGATTTCGCCAACTTGGGGCTTTTCCTTAGCGGTATCAGGCAAGTAGATGCCGCCTGCGGTCTTTTCTTCGCGCGCATTGATCTTGACGAATACCCGATCCGCCAAGGGGGTTACGGTAGAAACATTCAATGACATGGTTGCCATAAGTTCAGTTACCTAGATTAGTTACCTATCAGTTGCCTAGAAATTTATTGCACCAAATTGTGATCCCAAAGGGCTGAGGTTTGCCTCTGGTCAGGTCTGGTGGAACCTAGGGATGGCAGGGACTAACTGGGCTGGTTACTACCAGTGGTGTTAGCACTCTCATCACCTGAGTGCTAATGTAGCTGAAATGGTTACCCCGTCTATAGTGTGGTTTACCGAACTCAAATAGGACGGCTTAGTTACTCCGATACACCACGCATAATGCGGGATAATTCGCTCTTTTCGTCGATGGCAATGCGGGTGGGGGAGCCGCTCAAAATCCGCTCAAAGCCTTGGAATGAGTCTTTGATCTGTGCCCCTTCATCGGTGATGATATATTCTCGAATCCGGTTGTCATGGCGCGAACCACGCATTTTAAACACGTTGACTACCCTAGACATTTGCCCACGAATTTCTACATATTGCAGCAGGATAATCGTGTCTGTGATCGTGGAAATATGGGACTCGGTGATCGAGTGGGACCCCATAAATTGATCCGTGGTGTTGGTGAATAAACCGGTGATTTCTTCCTGTTTGACAAACCCTGTCAAGCCGATCACAAACTGACGGAAATTATTGTTACTTACCCCTCGCGCTAGGGCAGACAAAGAGTCAATGGCAATGCGGGAGGGCTTAAAGGTGGCAATTTCAGATTTGATTACCTGTAAATGATCTTCCAAACCGGAGGACTCAGGATAGACACAGATAATTTTCAGCAAGCCGGAGCTTTCCCACCGTTCAAAATCCGTACCCCACGAGGAGGCATTACGCATCAACTGCTGCCGTGACTCTTCGTAAGCAAATAAGATGGTCCGTTCGCCATTTTCACAGCCATTTTCTAAGAACTTACTGACCATCAAGGTTTTACCAGTGCCCGTTGCCCCAGTAATCAAAATAATCGAATCCTTGAAGTAACCGCCGCCGCACATTTCATCCAGAGTTTTGATCCCCGACGAAACCCGTGTATTAGACGATTTTTGGGTGAGGCGCATTGCCCCCAAGGGGAAAATATTAATCCCGTTCTCGGTCATAGTGAAGGGAAATTCCCCCTTCATGTGGGTTGTACCCCGCAGTTTCAGGATTTCGGCGGTACGGTGGCGGCGCTCCCCTTCCAAGACGTTCCGCAAAATAATCACATTATCTGAAACAAATTCTTCCACGCCAAACCGCGCTACGGGACCATACTCTGACTCCCGCTCTGTGGTCATGATCGTAGTTACCCCCAAAGACTTCAGGCGGGCGACTAGTCGGAAAATTTCCCGCCGCACCAAACCTAAAGAATCATATTGTTGAAAAATTGCCGTAATCGAATCGATAGAGATTCGCCGCGCCTTGTATTTGATGATGGCATATTGAATCCGTTCAATTAGGGCTGACAGGTCAAAATCACCTACCACATCTTGCCCATCAGGATCAGGGGAGGCATCAAGGATAAACAAGCGCCCCTCATCGATCAACTTTTGCAGATCCCAATTAAAACTATGGGCGTTTTTAATAATATCGGCTGGGGATTCTTCAAATGTTACAAAAACCCCATGTTCATTTAAACCAGTGATACCGTTATACAAAAACTGTAACGATAGCAAAGTCTTACCTGTACCAGAAGTACCACTGACCAAAGTAGAACGACCCTTGGGTAACCCACCGTGGGTAATATCGTCCATACCTTCGATCATCGTGCGCAACTTATGCACACCTTTTTCTGGGTTTATGGCATTGGCGTTATCACCGTCGGGGACAGCACTCATATTGTTAGATTGTTAGGATGATTAATGGGATTATGATTGATTTATAGTCAAAACTAGAAAAGTAAAATAACGGCAATAATAGCGAATTTTAGCCGCGTCTAGATTTTAATTAGACATCTTCAGATAACTCTTCATAGAGTAAGTCTAAGCCAACTAAAACTTTCTCTCGGTCAGACAAATCGCCAATAATTTTCCGCACTGGTGGGGGTAATATCTTGGCAAGGGTGGGGGTAGCTAAGATTTTATCTTCTTCGGCTAACTGAGGATTTTTTAATACATCAATTACTTTGAGTGTATAGACTCCTTGAAATTCTTTTTCCAGAATATCATTGAGTGTTTTCAAGGCACGCACTGAGTTTGGCGTGTTACCCGCGACGTAGAGTTTAAGGACGTAGGTTTTACGAATCATGTATTTGGCGTGCTACCCTTAGGCTTAGATGACGATGGCAAATGAAAGTTTGATTGGAAGTTTAGTTGGCAGTATTTTTAGTTGACAGTATTTAAGGCTTTTGGTGAGTGGGACTATAGGACATGGACAAAGATCTCAATGGCAGTCAAAAATGGCAATCAAAAATGGCAATCAAAGACGTAACTAGACCTACTAAAAACAGTTTCGTAAAGTGCCAGTAAAATCATGTTGCAATAAACACTTGTCATAAATAGTTGTAATAAACACTTGTGATCAGTACTTTTAATTAATACTAGTTAAGAGATTTAACAACGATCTAACAACCAATTGTTTAACTGAGTTAGCACCTCACCAACTAGCCACAAATCTAGGTTTCTCAGTGCCTAGGATTCTCGGGGGATCGAACGCCGATACATTTCGCACAGGTGAGCAATAATATCAATTAGGGTGATACGATAGTCAAGCAGGATTTCCTCATTACGCCCCTCAATCTTGAGTTGCTGAGAGAATTCATCCATCAAAACCATGTGGATTTCTAAAACCTGAGATACAGAGACATCGGCAAAAAATGCTAGGTTAACAAACTCATCAATTTTTTGATTTAGAGATTCAGAATGATCCTGAAAGTACTCTAAAACTATTCCTCGATAGATGTGTTTCAGATGCTCAAGGTAAGCCAGTTTGTCATCGGTGGACATATGGCGTAGGAATTGTCGTGGATCGCGTTTGTAATATACCCCTAAGTAACCTAGGCGTTCATTGAGCTTTTCAGAGAGACGCTTTTGCTGCAACACAAGGGACATGGCGATGGGCGGATGCGTCATGTCAGGCAATACAAAAGACCTCACCTGGGGCGAAATTTCCAAGAAGCTTTGAATTGCTTTGTCAATGGTCTCCGGCAGTTCCTCTAACCGCTCTAGGGCAAGGGGCACGATGACACTGGTAATATCAAATCCGCCTTCTGGATCGGAGTGGAGATTTTGCTCCGAGGGACGCAGTAACGAACCATCAGGTAAAAGCAACACTATGGGCAGGAAAATTTCTAGCTCAGTCAATCGCTGAATCATGTCCCTGCGCTCATACCAAAGCACAAGGCAATCCTGTACAGTGTCTTTGTTACTCAGCAAAAAGCTCAGTTCATCGAGACTGGACACAATCGCCAAATGGTAGCGTTCTGTAGGCAGAATTGAACCGATGGACACAGCAAGAGCGTTGCTCTGGTTCTTTGCAAAAACGCAGCAAATTTGTAACTTTGAAGATGCAGCCACGACGCGATTGCTCAAGGGTTTAGTGGTCAATAGACGTGAGTATTTATACCTCAGCATCTATCTTAATCTTTATTTCTACGATACATCTGTCAAACCGTGTGAAATTATTCATATCCCTCTTCTGTGGTATGGCATAAATTTGGTCATAGCAAGCTGGGTTAAAGCAGACTCATGGTGATGAATGCAATCGTCTCTGGCTCAAACTTATAGCCAAGGACACAACGATTGGCATCTTTGGCTAGCTAGAATTAACTTGGAATATCAGCCTTGACACAATTTTGCTAGGGGCAATCATGTTTGATATTTGAGCCGTTAGTTAGCCCTGAAGACCATGGACTCTAGGATCTACTACCTAGAATATGCATCAGTGTATATCCTGTCAGTCCTGCGTCAAACAAATCGTCAAACAAATAGTTAAACAATCGATGACATCATTTTGGGTGTCAATGTTTGGTGTTATGGTTGCTCCCGTCACGAATTTGTCTATCATGAACCTGGCTTTGGAGTCATTGAGCCAAACCCAAGTGCCAGTGTGTTGTTTGGCGACTCCCATCTCTCAGGTGCTGCCATTTTTTGCGCAGGGTTGGGGATATGTGGTGGTAGTAGATCAACGTCATGCCCCCCGTGGGCTTTTGACTTTGGACTGTTGTTTACCCCTGTGGTCGGATTTTTTGTCGGGTCAGCAAGGGGATGGGGACACCAATGATTTGCTGGCGGCTCGATTAGATCAGCTTAGTTTGCATCCGCTGCCGACGGTCGATGCTTCGGCTTTGGTATCAGATTTGTTGGAGCGGATTAACAACCATAACCATGTGACGGATACATGGGCGTTGGTAGATCCGCAAGGTAGTTATGTCGGGGTGATCAACGCCGCTGATGTCCTAAAAGTTTTAGCGCAGCCCCTGGTCTCTGCGGTGGCTGTTGGGGTGGCTTCTGAGGTGGGTTCTGGGGAGCAGTCCGCTGGGTTTACAGCCCCAGAGAAGGCAGAGTTAGCCAGGGACAGTTTAGCCTATCTGTTGCCGCTCGTGGATCAGATTCCGCTGCCGGTACTATTGCGACGGGATGACGGCACCATTGTGGGGATGAATCAACGTTGGCGGGATGATCTGTATTTAGTGGGGGCGACTTTATCCCAGCGGTCTTTGGTGGTGTCGGATCATTCAGTGTCTGAGGTACAACAGTTTTGTGTTACTACCGCTAATCACACTTGGCAAGTTACTGATGTGGCTTTATATGGTGAGTTTCATGGACTGGAAATGATTATTGCCCAGGACATTACAACTCAGCGCAGTCTAGTCCAAGAGTTATCGGGTTTAAGTCGCCTCAAAGATGAATTTTTAGCCTGTATTAACCACGAATTGAAAACTCCCCTGACTTCGGTGATTGGCATCGCTAGTTTATTGACCACGAACACCTTAGGAGAACTCACCCCCCGCCAACGCCGCTATGTGAATATGATCTATCAGAGTGGGCGGCACTTGGTAAATATCATTGACAACATCGTGGACCTCGCTAAGGCAGAATCAGGACAGTTGGAGCTAGAGCCAGAACTGTTTAACATCACGGCAATTTGCCAAAAGAGCATTCATCAAGTGCAGAAGCTGATGCAGCAGGAGGCTTTGATTCACCGCACCGTCGGGGAGGAAGACAGTGAGGTAGAGATTGAAGTGCGGTTAGAAGTAGACCCAGTGGCGCAAACCATTGTGGCGGACGGCACACGGTTACAACAAATGCTCTTGCACTTGCTGTCTAATGCCTGCAAATTTAGTACTGTGCCGCCGGATCTGATTAGTGATAAACCTGTGACTAAACCCATTGTGGGGCTGTCGGTGCGTCATTGGGAGGGCTGGCTGGCGTTTACGGTGTGGGATCAAGGCATTGGTATTCCCGAAGAAAAACAGCATTTAGTTTTTCAAAAGTTTCAGCAACTAGAACACGTCATGACGCGCCGCTTTGATGGCACAGGGCTAGGTTTAGTCTTGACGCGGCATTTGGCACGGTTACACGGCGGTGATGTGACTTTTGTTTCCCAAGAAAATGTTGGTAGTCAGTTTACGATTTTGCTGCCCCCTGCCCCACCGAATAATAATTTGATGGCTTTTCAGGTGGCGGTGGCACATTCACGGCTGGTGTTGGTGGTGGAAAGTTCGGCGCAGCAGGTGGAATGGTTTGTCAGTAGTTTGTCAGCTTGGGGTTATCGGGTGGTGGTGGCGCGTTCCGGTACGGAAGCCATTGAAAAAGCTCGCCGTCTCAAGCCCTGTTTAATTATGATTAATCCCAGTTTGCCGATGCTGTCTGGCTGGGATGTGTTGTCTTTACTCAAATGTGATAACACTACCCAGGGCATTGTCATGGTTATGGTTTTAGATGCCGTAGAAACGCCACCGGATCACCACCAAGCCGATGGTATTTTGCGCCGCCCCTTGTCAATGGCTGATGTGAGTTTTTATTTACCGCAATATGTTCAGCCCAAAAAGCGCTTGATTTTGATTTATCTGCGGCAGGGCTTACCGGAAAATTTGGCGGGTTTGTTTCAGCAATGGGAATATCGTCTGTTAGAGGCTGACAATGTGGAACAGGCGGAAGTATTAGTGAAGATCTGGCAGCCCGATGGTTTTCTGTTGTCCTGTCGAGTGCCCCATTTGGTGGAAATGCTACATACCATTAGCCGCCATGAGTTACTGAGTCACTTACCGATTTTATTGGTGGATGCCTATGGGTTCGACGAAGTAGAAGCATTACGCCAAACCTTTGCCCATCTGGACATTCACCCCTGTAATGACATTAATTTGCCCCCACATCTGTCGGTAGCGGAATTAGTCAATCTGCCCCAAAGTCAAATCAAACGTCAAGCTTTTCAGCGCAGTTTGCAGCGGTCGTTATCGCATTTACAAGCCCCTACGATCCTGCTGTTACATTTTCAGCCTGACGATATTTTGTCCCATTCTTTGCAGCACTATTTACTCGCGGGTGGGTTTCAGGTGCAGCTTTGTCTGAATCACCAGGAACTGCCGCAACATCTCAGCAGTGGCACTATTGATGCAGTTTTGGTCATGTTGCATAACCAATCTTATTTGTCTACCGCAGAACAACAGGGCATCAAGATTTTAAGCGAGGTGGCTCATAAAACGCCGATCATAGTGGTGGATGGACGTAATGACCATGAATGGTTTGAGGAATCGGAAGAAGCGGACGGAATTAATCAGTTGTTGTATATGGCGGTGGCAGTTTTAGAACAACCGGATGCCATTGCTAATCTGGTGCCTACTCTAAATCAATGTCTGCATAATCGCTAGCCGATTAATACCAGGATTACTGGATTAATTACCCTAATATTCCCCTTGAAGGTAAACTCTGTAAGTGCGGATTCTGTGGTGTTTAGCTCCAGAATTGCCGCTTTGAGTTCACATTTAGCATAGTAGTTCTATGGCAAATACTGCGACAGTTACCATCCCTCAGTTAGCCACATGGAAAAGCCAAGGTCGTAAGATCAGCGCTTTGACGGCTACGGACTATGGTTTTGCGCGACTGTTGGACCAAGCGGGGGTAGATCTGATTTTGGTGGGAGATTCCCTTGGTATGGTGGCTCTTGGCTATCGTAATACTTTGCCTCTGACCCTTGACGAGATGATTCACCATGCTAAAGCTGTGTGTCGTGGGGTGAATCATGCCTGTGTAGTGGTGGACTTGCCATTTTTAACCTATCAAGCTAGTACTGAACAGGCGATGCTCTCCGCTGGGCGCATTCTCAAGGAAACCGATGCCCAAGCGGTGAAATTAGAAGGGGGTTATCCGGCGATGGCTGCCACTATTGAGCGTTTGGTTCAGGCGGGGATTCCGGTGATGGGACATTTAGGGCTAACCCCTCAGTCGGTGCATCAGTTGGGTTATCGTCCCCAGGGCAAAACCTCTGTGGTGGCGGAAAGAATTATGCAAGAGGCTCATGCTTTGGTTAATGCCGGAGTGTTTGCCATTGTTTTGGAACACATGCCAGAAGCACTAGCGGCAGAAATTACCGCTGCGATTCCCGTGCCGACCATTGGTATTGGGGCAGGGCATGGCTGTGATGGACAAATTTTAGTGACCCATGATTTGCTGGGTTTGTCAGCGTGGCAGCCATCGTTTGCTCCACCGATGGTTAACCTTAGCCAAACCATTACAGAAGCTGTCAGCACCTATTGTGAACGGGTGCGCAACAGCAACGGATAAGCACTACGACAAATTATCAGGATCTTCCCCTAACTCCCTGAGGCGGGCGGCAAGTCTTTCGGCTCTGAGTCTTTCGGCTTCGGCACGCTGGAATTCAGTTTCGGCGCGTTGTTGGGCTGCCTCTTCGGGTAATAGGACTAATTCCCCTGAAGGCTCATAAAACCGTAACCAGGTTAAAGTTTCTCGGTCAATGGTTTCCTGCCCAAGGACCTAGCCACAAACCCAAGGATTCACACCACAGCCAGCCGCGTTCGTCAGGGTTAATAGGTTGATAGGCATTATCATCAAATATCAAGTCTGTGGGCGGCATGGATGGAGTCCAGTCGTCATGTTCAATTGCGGTGGTCTGTTGGGCGAGAGGATTAGCCATGTGCAAAAACCCACAAAAAGAAGACTGTTCTAAGACGCTATTCTATCGGAAATTACTGAAAAGACTAGAAGGCTAGATTTATGGCTTCTTGCTGAGATTTTGGTTCTAATCAGATTTTTGTTCTCAATAGCAAAAGCGCCCTAATGTTTCAGGAACCTTAGGACGCTTTTGGCAAAAAACTACTGATTTAGATTGCCCTTAATAATGGAAACCCAGAGGGCACAAAAAACATGAATAGGAAGACTACTCAGCAGGGGCTTGGGGAGCGCTGGTTACCTTAATCGCATAGTAGCCAATCATCGTAGCGATGGTGAACCCTGTCAGGAACAAGCCCACCAAGATACCACCCTTGCCAGAGATCCCGATTTGTCCCAAGATTCCTTTGCCTGTGATGACCTCGTTAACAAAACCAGCCACCAAGCCAATCATTGCCATCCGACCATTCCAAGTTTCGGCAAAGTTGCTAAAACCAAATGTGCCTTCACCGGAAGGGTTAACGTTTAGGTTTTTGATGTCAATGGTGGTGAGGGGTGTGGCGGACTCATCACTGGAGATGGTGGTCTGGGGGGCGGTAGTGGTTTGGGGCATGGGTTGATCCTCGCTGGCTAAGTCAAACTGGCTAAATAAAAGAGCGGTACGAATTACTTTTGGGTAACCACTGGCTCATTACTGCCAGTCATGGAGCGGTTACTGTTTTTTGTGTATCTTAACAATGACAAGTTTGTAACGAAATGTAAATACACCTATAGAAATATCGGTTGGTTGCCTTTACCTGCCTTGGGGAGGGGCGGTAAAAATTTAGCAGTATTCAAACTTTTTTGAACTTTGTTGAGAAGGTCTTGCTGTTAGAGGTTCATAAGTTTATGGCTTCTCGTTGTCAAGTCAGTTTTAAAGGAACTACTAGCAAATGACTACCCAGTGTTGAATATTCGTCTATTCTTTAAAATCTGGCTTAACTTTATTTTAGATAAAAGTTTAACCAGCATAAGAGATTTATTTTAGAGATTTATTTTATCGACTAAATTACACTGGTATTAAGGTTGACATTTCAACATTTTCAAAAGCTTGTAAACATCGAATAAAGCAGAGATTTTGTCATATATAAATAACTTTGTTCAACCGTCTAAAGCAGTGTAGAAAAGACGATGATTTAGGTCGATTTGTGATTGATTTAACGGTACTTAGTTTGACAATTAAACTATTTTGGCAGCAAAATGTTATATCGCGTGGTCAAGTTTTATGACACTCGAAATCGTGAATATAAATTAGCAACCAACCTAACTGAATCCAGTGATGAAGAAGAAGCAGTAATTTATAGAAAATATTGGTAAACAGAACTGCTATGGAAATTTATTTCTACACAGACACTGCTCCTTAATCCACTGGAGCTATAATCTATTCCCTGAGCTTCTCTTTTAGTCTTTTGTTAAGTTTTATTTACTCATTCAACACTTCTGCTGGGGGACATCATCAAAAAAACAGGGAGCAAAAACCTAGTTTCACTCCCTCACTTCTATTACATCATTGGATGTAATATTTGAATGTAATTTAGTTAAGAATTAAACCCTAACACTTCTGCAAAGGGTGATGTAAAACCTCTTCCAAAGATTGCTCCAATTCCGACATTTGATAAGGTCCATACACTTCACAGGAATTATTAGGACTTTCAATCAACTTCACACAATGCAGACTTGCCCCAATATTCCGAATCGGTTGCGTCAAAACCTTCTGAATATACACCGCAATATTTTCTGCCGTGGGCACAACTTCCGCAAAATAAGCAATATCCTTATTCAAGAACGTGTGATCCATCGGTTCAATCACATACTCATCCACCACCCGCTGGAACTCCACCAAATCCACCATCATACCCGTGCGAGGGTCAATCTCCCCCGCAATCGTCACTTCCACATGATAATTGTGACCGTGACCATGGACCCGCGCACACTTACCATAAATTTCCGTATTTTCTTCTAGGGTCAGAGAGTCCAGCGCCAAACGATGGGCGGCAGCGAAATGAGTCTTAATTGAGAGAAATGCTTGCATATCTTTACCTTGATATTCTGCCCATAGTTCGGGATGTTCGTAGAGTTGAATACTGACCAACGGAAGATAGGGCGCGAGTCGATGCCAAATCACACGGGCAATATTTTCCGTGGTTGGTAGGCTCTGGTGGAACTCTGCCCAAGTATTATTAAGAAAACTGAAATTTAGTTGAGACGTAACTTCCCGTGCAATGGTATGTTTCACATCCGATAGATTTAGCACCATACCAGTGTGATCAATTTCACCCTCCATGCCTACATAAAGCACATAGTTGTGTCCATGACCAGGGAAGTTAGTACAAGCTCCGAAGTTTTTGATGTTTTCCGCTTCAGACAGTTCCGGCAGCCAATAGCGATGACTCGCAGAAAATTCGGCACGCCGATGAATTACACATTTCGCCATCGGAGGTGGGGCAGATTCAATGCTAGGTAGTGGGTTCAATCTACTAGGTTAACATTTTGAGGGGCGTGACATCTGTCTGTGTTAAGACGGATTTACGATTTACACTCCATGCCTTACCCTAAGTCTCTCTCGAAAATCTTCTCATTTCTCAACGCGATCTAAATTAGATCACACTAAGAATGGAAAGATTGTAAAAAGACCATAGATAAAGACAAATTTTGGAGTAAATCCCCCTATGCCCCAAACAGTTTTCATTACTGGCGCTTCCACAGGCATCGGTAGAGCGACCGCCATTGAGTTTTACAATCGCGGCTGGAACGTCGTCGCCACCATGCGCCGCCCCGCACAAGCCACCGGATTACCCAATTCCGAGCGCTGCTGTTGCCTTGCCCTAGATGTCACCGATCACGATTCCATCATCACCGCCATCGCCACAGCCCAAGCCAAATTCGGCACAATCGACGTACTGATTAACAACGCTGGTTATGGTTTGATCGGAGCCTTTGAAAATGCCACCCCAGCCCAAATCCGTGCCCAATTCGAGACCAATGTATTCGGTTTAATGGACGTAACCCGCGCCATATTGCCCCATTTTCGCCAGCGGCAACAGGGCATCTTAGTCAATATTGCCTCTATTGGCGGTAGGCTAACCTTTCCCGCATACAGTCTCTATCACAGTACCAAGTGGGCAGTGGAAGGGTTTTCCGAGTCACTCCAGTTTGAACTACGCCCCTTCAACATCAAAGTTAAAATCATCGAACCTGGACCGATCAAAACCGATTTCTACGACCGCTCCATCCAGAAATCCCAAGAGACCGTTGATCCGATCTATGACCGTTACATCCAACACACCCACGACCAAACCGACAAAGCCGGAACCGGAGGAGCCGATCCCGCCACCGTTGCCAAAGTGATTTACCACGCTAGCACCGACGGCTCATGGCGACTGCGTTATGCCACCGACACCACCGGAGCCGCCCTATTATTTTTACGGCAAATTCTAGGGGACGGATGGTTCATTAAATTTCTGCGGTTCATCCTCAAAGCCTAAGCCAAACCGTAAATCTAGGGCAAGTTCACAGATAAATTTGGCTATAACCTTGGGGGATAACTTTAGGCTACAGGTTGATACTAATGGCATTAACCGGACAAGCACTAATGCACTGTTCACACACCACACAACGGGACCGAGCAAAAGCCAACTGGAAAGTATGGGGATCAATAGTCAAAGCCTCCGTAGGACAAACCCCCGTACACAAACCACAATCCACACAAACCATCTCATCGATCATGATTTCCCGTGCATGGAGCGACACCTCAATCTCCTGAGACCGCAACCAACCAATCGCCTCATCCAGTTGATCAATATCCCCCGACAACTCCAAAACCATTTTCCCCACCTTATTGGGAGCCACCTGTGCCCGAATAATATTCGCCGCCACATTAAAATCCTTCGCCAAACGATAGGTAATAGGCAAATTGATCGTGCGCTTGGGGAAAGTAAGATTAATCCGTTTTTTCATAGTTTTTGGCTAGTAGGCAAGAGTGCCGTCCTCTGTTTCTGAGTGACGGGATATGTGGACGTATCCATACCTGCATCGCTCTTGCACTTACTTTTGGTTTGCTTATTTTCGGTTGGTTGTTTATGGGTAAGCTGGGATTCGAACCCAGAACCAGCGGATTAAGAGTCCGATGCGCTACCGTTGCGCCACTCACCCTCTGCGGTCTCACATTCTCGCAAATCAATGGTCACTTTGACAAGACCCCAACCAAAAAAACTTGCAATCAATCTTTTTTGACCAAGTTTGATCGAGCTTTTGACTAGCCATCAATCCCCAATAATTAAGAAAAAACAATATATTGCCTAAAGCCCTTTACAAGGTCGAGTGTATAAGGGTATATTTGTGAATAGTAATTGACTGGAACCGACGCTGACACTTGTAGTAGGAGAACAAGTTTTGGCAGAGCGAACAGAATAGATATTACAAAGGCTTATTGCCGGATCTTAAACCCACCTTGAAATACCTATGTAGAAATCTACGGTTAGGGGCATCTAACACGTATGACTTGCTAGAGCGGTCGTCGCTGGCTCAGTCGCGTTTTCTGTGGATTTTTACTTTATCAGGTCTAGTGTTACCCTAGTGTGGGTCTGAGCTACCTTGGGTTTGGTACTTTTTCAACTCTTGGTATAGTCGGTGTTTTTGGCTTACTCCAAAGATTGTTGTTGGTCTACTTGAGTGTAGCCTACGCTTCTTTTGATGGGTTTATTTGTTCTGCGATTTGTCCCTTGAATACTAGCAACAAGTAGCTTGGTAGTGAAGCTGAGTGGTGATGGGAGAGGAAAGCCCATACTTGTTGCTGGCAGGTCTTCAGTAGCTAATGTGAATATGTTGGCGAGTTGGATTACATGAATTAGATTTCATGGACTGGAATGGTTCCGGCTTAGTATTCACTCCCTTTTGTTCCTTAGACTGCGGTGGGCTTGTCTCAATTATCAGTTTTCGACTTCAATCGTTGAGTGGAACTTGTTTTTAACTAGTCTATTTTGAACTAGTTTGTTATCAACGGTCGCTACTTAAATTTTTGGAGCCAAGGCTATAAATTCTGTCTACTACAAAACTACCAAACGGAATTCTAAACACATGAAAGTATTAAATGTTTTAGGTGCTACCGCATTAGTCGCTTCCACCTTTTCCTTAGCTGTTGCTCCTGAAGCACAGGCTGCCAGTATTTTTGCTCGCAACGGTCAGTTTAGTTTTACTGGTCCATGGCAGTTTGATTTCAACAGTTCCTATGGCGGTTATACCTCTGGTTTTGGTATTGGTCCCGCCACATCTCCAGCTAACGCACCCACGGTAATTGAAACTAACGGTAATGTACCTGGTACTTGCAGTTCTTGTTCTACTACCTATAACTTTGGTTCATCTGGTATTGCGCAGTTGTTCTTGGATTCCGCTGGCAAATCACGGATTTTCTCTGGCGTGAATGCTAGCTATGCCCAAACCCAGCCTACCTTGGGTAATGGTGATGGCTTCTTGATTTTAACCGCTGCTAACTATGCTGCGGATTCTGCGGTGGGTGGTTCCTATGTTAAGGCTAGTAGTGACCCTGCCTATGGCGGCAAGCTAGCTCAGATTGCCACAACCTACTTTAGCAATCCTTCTAATAGCAACGGTGTCATCATTGCGGTAAATGATCAGTTTACTGGTGACAGCGACTATCAAGACATGATTTTGACTGGTAAGGCTGTGCCTGTGCCTGCTCTGGTTCCTGGTTTGGCTTTGGCTGCGGCTTTCTTGGGCTATCGCAGCAAGCGTCAAAACAAGAGCACCAAGGCTTAGTTGACGGCTTATCTATCTTGCAACAATTTAGACTTGCAACGGTTTAGATCCTTCTTGAGCTAGTTGTTGCAGATGGGATATTGACTTTTGAGGAATGCACTTTTGAAATAGTCTTTCAATTAGTGGCATTCCATTCACCGAATGTGTTTAAAGCATTCGGTTTTTTTGTTGATTTTTATTATTTTTTTGATTCCTTCCACCATGATGGTTTAAGTCTGTAGCTAAAAAAGGCTTAAGGATTCGGGCTAGTTTTCTAACCTAGTTTGATTGTAATAAGTTAGTATTTGGGTTTTCCCGTGAGGAGCAGTCATGAAAGCATTATTAATGGGAACGAATTGGTTTCCAGAACAGGCGGGTGGATTAGCGAAGGTATTCTATGACTGTGTGCAGTGTTTGCCCAAGGTGGGGGTAGAAGTCAAGGGTTTAGTGAATGGCTCCCTAGATTTGAGTCAAAAAACTGACGGCGTGATTCATTCGTTCGGGGCGGCAAATCAACCGTTATGGCAACGGTGGTGGCGGGGACGGCGGTTAGCTCAAAAAGTCCAACAGGATTTCAAAGCGGATCTGGTGGCGAGTCATTTTGCTTTGTATGGTTTTCCTTTGCTAGGGGCACTGGGAGATATACCTCTGGTCACCCATTTCCAGGGACCTTGGGCATTGGAAAGTCAGATAGAAGGGGCGGGAAAAGTATCGGTATGGTTGAAAAAACAGATCGAGCTTTTGGTTTATCGGCAATCAACGGAATGTATAGTCTTATCAGAAGCGTTCCAGCGGATTTTACATCAGAACTATGGCGTGCCTGTTGACCGGATTAATATTGTGCCAGCGGGGGTGAATGAGGCGGATTTTGTGGTTACAGCGTCTCAGAGTCAAGCGAGGCAAGAACTAGGGTGGTCTGGGGATCGGTTTGTGGTGCTGACGGTGCGACGACTGGTGCAGCGTATGGGTTTAGAAAACTTAATTTTGGCAATGGATCAGGTGCGGCGCGTCCATCCTGAGGTGTTGCTGCTGATTGCTGGTAAAGGACCAATCCAAGGACAGTTACAACAACGAGTTCAGGAGTTGGGCTTAGAGAACTGGGTCAAGTTTTTAGGATTTGTGCCGGATGCTCTTTTACCAACGGTATATCGTGGGGCAGACTGCTCGATTGTGCCGACGGTAGCCCTAGAAGGTTTTGGTCTAACTGTGATTGAGTCCTTGACGGTTGGTACTCCAGTTTTAGGTACACGGGTCGGAGGGATTCCAGAAATTTTAAGTCCCCTCAGTCAGGATTTATTGCTACCGGACTATACGCCGGATGGATTGGCACAGGGCTTGATCGAGGTATATCGTGGGGCACGGAAGTTACCGAGTATGACTGACTGTCAAAACTATGTCCACCAAAACTATGGACTAGAGCGTGAAGTTTTGGGAATTAAGGCAGTTTATGAGAAGGCAATTCGTTAGAAGTTATCGCGAATGATCTGGAAGTTATATCGCGAATTGATGACATTAATCAGGAACCTGCTGATATTTTGGAATGTCAAATGGTCTCAATAGCATAACGTAGTTCCACTGGTTCCCCGCTAGTCGGGGATTTTCATTCAAGAAATACAAGAAAGAATTACAGGGGCTAAAAAATTCGAGGGGGACAAGTCTGATTTGACACTCCCTGCGAGTAAAGCAACCGGGATTCCTGATTCAGCGCTTCGACAAGACTTCGGCGTGAGCTCAGTCGAACGCTCAGCGACCACGAGACAACTTACCAAGCAGACTTACATCAACTTGGCATCAGGTCGAACTCTCCACAGGCGTGAATTTGGGTATGCCCTACCCTATTTAGACCAATAGCTAAGATATTCAGAGCCGCATTGTGATCACGGTCTAATACAGTACCGCAATACAAACAGTGATGAGTACGCTCACTCAGTGTTTTGACAACTTGCTTACCGCAATTTGAGCAATTCTGACTCGTATAGTGAGGCGGTACAGCAACCGTGACCTTGCCAAACACCTTGCCAAAATATTCAACCCACTGCCGAAACATTGACCAGCTTGCATCACTAATCGACTTAGCTAATATAACGTGAGTTCGGTTTAAGAGTGAGAGGTTAAAGCCCAGTCCATAAGCAGAGAAGGCTTCTTTGGTTGATGACAATAAGCAATCAGCCCAGAGATGATA